>DAISHL010000007.1:0-19175 GCA_036822555.1 Bacteroidota bacterium
TTTATGATTTTATTCACTAAAAGATTTCTTAGTTGAAGAAAAAAAGAACCATGTGATCTATCCTCCCGGAAAGCTCATCTTTAACGCTTTTGATCAAACCCCATTTGATGAATTAAAAGTGGTGATCATTGGTCAAGACCCCTACCATGGTCCGGGTCAGGCCAACGGCCTTTGCTTTTCTGTGAACGATGGCATCAGGTTTCCACCGAGCCTGATCAATATTTTCAAGGAATTGCGTGATGATTGTGGCTGCGACATCCCTCTATCGGGAAACCTTGAGCCATGGGCAAAACAAGGTGTGTTCTTGCTGAATGCAACTTTAACGGTTAGACAAAATGCTGCGGGAAGTCATCAAAATAAAGGATGGGAAACATTCACAAACAATGTGATCAAACTTATTTCAGATAAAAAAGAACATGTGGTGTTCTTGTTGTGGGGAAATTACGCGCGGGCAAAAGCGCAATTGATAGATCAAACCAAACATCACATCTTGGAAGCTGCGCATCCTTCACCATTGGCACGTGGCGCCTTCTTTGGCAGCAAGCATTTCTCCAAGACAAATACCTATTTACAAAGCATTGGTAAATCGCCGGTGGAATGGTGTTTGTGATCACTTGCGCATCACCGCCATTGCTTCTTTGAACACCCTATCGATCGCATTCTTATCAAGATCCTTATCTGTATCAAGATACATGACCTTGATCTGTTTACGATTACCACTGATCAGCAGGGCATTCTTCATTCTATATCCATACACAAACCCAATGTAAGGCCGGTTTGATTTCTTCTCCACACCAAAATAACAGAACATTTTTCCGTTGAATTTGAAGAAGGCCGTGTTAAAACTGATCTGCTCGGTGATCTCAGGCGAGAGATTGCGGATATACTGGCGCATATATAACAGTAAACCTTGCACCGGTTCCGGCAAAGCGGAGTAATATTCTTCCAGCGATCTCACTTGCATTGAAACACTTCAAGATACTTTTGCCTGTTTGCCTCCACAGAGTAGGCTTCTATTACACGGGTACGACCTTTGTCACCGATACTCTTTCTGAGAGTTGCGTCATTGATCAGGCGTTCTAATACCTCCATCCACTCATTGTCCGTTTGAACTAAAAATCCGTTCACACCATGTTCAATGATCTGTGTATTAACGCCCACTTTACTTGCAACTGTTGCTACACCGCATGCCATATAGGTAAGTGCCTTCAAGCCGCATTTCCCTTTGGCCCATTTATCATCAGGCAAAGGCATAATGCCAATATCAAATGAATTTAAGAGTTCTACTTCCGTTTCATCCGTCCATTTGATGCCTTGTAGCTCCAACTCCTTGCATTGATAATTAGGATCGCCAACAAGTTCTATCTGCAACGCTGCTGCATACTTTTTCTTTAGTTGTTTCAACACAGGCAAGATCTGTTCAAAATGTTTAATTGTACTAATGCTTCCGCTCCAGCCAATGGTCACATATGATCTATTACGCAATTCAGGAATGGATACATGCTTCTGTGTGTCAACCGTGGTAGGAATGATCACAACATTCGAATTGAACTTCTTTGCTTCATCCGCCAGATATGAATTGCCGGCTATCACCACACTGGCACTGGATACATTATCTTTGAACTTCTCAGGTTTCTTTATCCATTCCCACTTCTTGTTGCCCGGACTGGTATCTGCCATCCATATTGCATCATCAAAATCAAAGATCACTTTCTCACCGAGACTTCGGGCTTTACGCTCAAAATACGAAGTACCAAAAAAAGAGGCTTCGCGTTGAATAAATACTATATCAAAATCCTTGATTCGCCTAAGGTCTTTAAAACGAATTGAGATGCCCTTAAGCATGATGATTACCTTACGTAAAAAATTTCCGGTACTATAGAACAATGCGTCATCGGTTTCGTTAAGTAACGGCGACCACGTGAAGGTAAACCCATTCTGTTCAAGAAAAGGCAAGTACTGTTCAAAGCGGTATCGTTGACTGGGTGAGCGCCCTTTCCGATGTCCTACTAATATTAAAACCCGTGGCATGTACATCTCAAAGATATTCAATTGGTGTCAATAATTTTAAATATTCATGCCAAACCTATATATTTATAGCTATGAAATCTGCACTGCGCATAGCCCTTTCGGTTGTAATATTCTTTTCTTCATTAATGGTTAAAGCGCAAACTACCGATACACTTTATCTCATGAATGGAAATGTAATCGGAGAAAAAGTAGTAGACACTTTGCTTGGAGCTGTAACAATTTTTGATTCAAAAAAACCGGGCAAGAAATTGCATTACGAGTGGGATCAGTTGTACATGATACGTTATGCCAATGGCATGCAGCGATATTACTATCAGCAAGACAGCACTAAATACAACTGGTTCACCCGTGAAGAAATGTGGTACTTTACCAAAGGAGAGTGCGATTCGCGGAGAGGTTTTAAACCGGTTGGGTGTGCAATTGGCGCAGGAGTGGCGGGCCTGTTAGGCGGAATGAGTGGTACCTTTTGGGGACCGGTTCTGCCTTACGGATGGATGGCCTTCAGTGGTGTCACTCGTATAAAGATCAAACAAAGGACCGTAAGTGATGCGCGCTATGTGGATTACGATGCCTATATTTTAGGATACGAGCGTACGGCCAGACAAAAGCGAAAAATATGGTCGGTGCTCAGCGGCACTGCCGGCTTGGTGCTAGGTTACAGTATCTACGGGATCTTCCACGACAAATATCCTGAAACTTTACAGATCAAATTTTTAAGTATTAGTTTATGAAACAACATAAGATCGTACTCCTTGGAAGCGGAGAGCTTGGCAAAGAGTTGGTGATTGCATTACAAAGATTAGGACAATATGTAATTGCCGTAGATAGTTATGCTGGGGCTCCCGCTATGCAAGTTGCGCATGAGCATGAAGTGATCAATATGCTGGATGGAGATGCTTTGGATAAAGTAATTGCCAAGCACAAACCGGAGATCATCATCCCGGAGATCGAAGCTATTCGTACTGAACGTTTTTACGATTATGAAAAACAAGGCATTACCGTAGTGCCAAGTGCCAAAGCTGCCAATTTTACAATGAACCGTAAGGCCATCCGAGATCTTGCTGCCAAAGAACTTGGCGTAAGAACCGCAGCTTACTTATATGCTACCACCTTTGAAGAATTTAAGACCAATGTTAAAACAATTGGCATTCCCTGTGTGGTAAAGCCACTGATGAGCAGCAGCGGCAAAGGTCAAAGTGTGGTAAAAACAGAAGCAGATATTGAAAAGGCGTGGAATTATGCCATGGAAGGTTCAAGAGGTGATTACAAAGAAGTGATCATTGAAGAATTCATCAAATTCCATTCAGAGATCACGCTTTTAACAGTTACTCAAAAGAATGGCCCAACCCTATTCTGTCCGCCGATCGGGCACAGGCAAGAACGCGGTGATTATCAGGAAAGCTGGCAGCCATGTGCGATCAGTAATGATGACCTGGAAGCTGCTCAGGACATGGCAGATAAAGTAACGCGTGGATTGAGCGGAGCCGGACTTTGGGGCGTTGAATTCTTCTTGACAGATAAAGGTGTTTATTTCTCCGAACTTTCACCAAGACCTCACGACACAGGAATGGTAACTCTTGCGGGCACTCAAAACCTGAGTGAATTTGAATTGCATGCCAGAGCGGTCATTGGATTGCCTATTCCTGAAATATCGCTTGAACGCTGCGGCGCATCCGCTGTTGTGCTTGCTGATAGAGAAGGTGTGCCTGCTTCATACGATGGTGTTTCAGTAGTATTAAATGAAAAGCAAACAGACGTTCGTGTGTTCAATAAACCTACAACACGTCCGTACAGACGCATGGCAGTGGTGCTAACATATGACAAACCAGGTGCCAATGTTGATGCTGTAAAGTCAAGAGCCATTGAACTCTCTAAGCTTATTAAAATACAATATACCTGATGCGGTTTCTTTGGACCATTGCTTTATTGATCACCTTAAGTGATGCACATGCACAGCAGGTGTCCTTAGCAAATGGGAGCATGTTATCTAAACTTAAAGTGAATGATTCCCTGGTTTACTACCAATGCCGTGTAGTTAAAGCAAGTGTACAAATTCAGTCAGGCAACACTACAGCAAAAACAAAAGATCAGCAGATCACATTGACCGAGAAATTTGTGATCATTGCCGGTACCAATGGATATAGTCTAAGACATTACACAAGCGGACTAACACCTTTCCCTAACAGAAAATTCTCAGGGCTTAAGATCCGTGAAAAAAGCTACTGGAATTTTACGTTTCAAAAAGAAAGAATGCTTAGCAATGAAGAAACGCTATTCCTTTCTCAGCTCGAGGTCACTGGCAAAGAAACAACAGAGTATGATTTTGCCATTACAAAATACACCACCAATCAACTGATCATTAAGCAGGGAAAACAATTCGAACAAAAACTTCCTGCCAAGGACATCAGCATTAGTGAGGCTCTGAAACTCTGAACTAATTCGTGTTCTGCAAGCCCTTCTCAATAAGGTACTCAAGTTTCTCCTTATTTAAATTAGTGTTTATTTCACCGTTGATGGTTAAAGACACAGCGCCGGTTTGTTCACTGACAGAAATGGCCAGGGCATCTGTGACCTCCGTGATCCCAACAGCTGCTCTGTGACGCATGCCAAAATGTGAAGGAAAATTCTCTTTTTCTGTAACAGGCAACACACAACGCGCGGCCACAACCCTGTTGTCTTGTATAATCACTGCACCATCATGCAATGGTGAGTTCTTAAAGAAAATATTCTCAATGACCTTGCTGTTCACTTTTGAATCGATGGTATTGCCGTTGTGTATATAGAACTTATGGTCAGATCGTCGTGATAAGATGATGAGAGCGCCGGTTTTTGTCTCACTCATGGCAAAACACGCATCAGACACTTCTTTGATATCCAGATACAGCTCATTGGTGATCGCATTTCCAAAATTGAGTTTCAAAAGTTGTTTCCAGTTCTTGCTTTTCAGCAATTCATTTGATCCGATGTAGAGCAAGAATTTTCTGATCTCCTGTTGAAACAGCACCATAATGGCGATCACACCAACATTCACAAACTTGCTTAGAATGGAGCCGAGCAATTTGAATTCAAAGGCACGCACAACAATGTAAGCCACATAAATTAGCGCAAGGCCAATAAAGATGTTGATCGCAGATGTTCCTTTAACAAGATTGTAAACTAAATACAGGATGATGGCCACCAACAGAATGTCAATGTCATCCGTGATCCCGAAAGTCAGAAACAATATGTGGTGTAAAAAGGTCAAGCCGGTTTCTTAGAAATGTAATTATCATATAGTTCATGTACCAGCCCGTCTGAAAGACCGATCTGAGGCACATAGATGCGCTCAATGTCAGCGGTTTTCATGACAGTAAGAAATATCTTTGCTGCCGGCACGATCACATCCGCCCTGTCAGGTTTAAGCCCCAGCCTTTCTATTCTTTCCTGATATGTGTAGGAGTTGAGCATCTCATACAAGCCTTTGAGTTTATCATAACCCATGTGCTTTGTTTCCTTTTTACCGCTCATCTTGTAGATCTTGTTGATGTTGCCACCAGAACCAATGGCATAAAGAGGATGTATGCCGTTTGTGTTGCGTTTAAGCCAGATCTTCATCTCTTCCATTTCGTTCTTCTCAACCTTATCAAGCAACATGCGCACAGTGCCAATATTGAAGGAACGCGCAGCAATTACTTTATTGTTGAAATAAAGGGTGAGTTCTGTACTTCCACCACCAACATCAATGTACAAATATGCATTCTTAGGATTGATGATCTCTTCGATATGATTTGAAAAGACAAGCGACGCTTCAAGCTTCCCATCAATGATCTCAACAGTGAGGCCTGATTCTTTTTTAATTCGTTCTATGATCTCTGCTCCGTTTGAAGCATCTCGCATGGCACTTGTGGCCACGGCCCTGTGGGCCAACACACCATAAGCCTTTATCAGTTCTGAAAATCCTTTGATGGCCGTGACAAGACGCTGAGATTTCTCTTCCGAGATCTTCCCATACAAAAATACATCTTCACCCAAACGTATGGGCATACGAATAAGTTCTTCCTTGCTGAAATGCGGCTTGCCGTCTACTTTATATACCCGGCAAAACAAGAGGCGCATGGCATTACTTCCTATATCAATTGCTGCAAATACCATTTTAGTTCAATACGATTTTATTCTTCTTTTTTGATTCTAAATAATTCTTTGTGTCGTTCTGCAGGTAATTATAAACCTCATCCTGTACACGTACTTTTTTCTCACCCTTTTCCTGGCGCTTGTAGTGGTTCTCCTGACGTTTGTCGAGAATACGCACCTTGGTGTTGCCCGATAGTTGGATGTTGATAATGTCCTTTAACTGCTTTCTTATTTCCGGATCATAGATCGGAACGGCCACTTCGCTTCTGCTGTCAAGATTCCTGCTCATCCAGTCGGCCGAAGAAATAAAGATCTTCTCATCGCCTGCGTTGTGGAATATGAATACACGTGCGTGTTCCAAAAACTTATCTACGATGCTATATGCCTTGATATTGTCGCTCCACCCTTCCATTTCAGTTACCAACGAACAGGCGCCGCGAACGATCAGTGTGATCTTTACGCCTGCTCTGCTCGCTTCATATAGTTTATCGATCATCTCACGTACCACAAGGCTGTTCAACTTTAATAAAATGCTGGCAGGTTTCTTCTTTTTGGCCTGAGCGATCTCATTGTTGATCAGGTCAACAAACAATTTACGCATGAAGAAAGGGGCCACTGCCAAATGCTTGTATGGTTCAACTTTAAAGTTGTTCTCATAGAACTCAAACACTTTATTGACCTCAGAGGTAATAACCTTGTTTGCGGTGAGGTAAGCAAAGTCTGTATAAATTCGTGCGGTCTTTTCATTAAAGTTTCCGGTACCAATGTGTGCATACATCTGCTCTTTGCCACTTTCGCGTGTTGTGATCAGAAACAGCTTTGAGTGCACCTTCAATCCCGGAACACCATAAATAACGCGGGCACCTTCCTCATTTAATTTATTGGCCCAATAAATGTTGTTCTCTTCATCGAACCTTGCCTGCAGCTCCACAAGCACCGTTACTTTCTTACCGTTCTTAACCGCGTTGATCAGGGCGTTGGCAATACGTGAAGAGTCTGCCACACGGTACAGGGTGATCTTAATGCTCTCCACCACAGGATCAATAGATGCCTCGCGCAATAAATTCACGATGTGGTTAAAGCTATGGTATGGATAATGCAATAAGATGTCGCTGCCTTTGATCACCTTTAAAATGGTTTGGTTATTGTTCACCAACAATTTGTGTTCAATGGCAGGAGGATGGTTGTAAACAAGATCCTTGTGCCCTAAGGTTGGGAATCCAATGAAATCTTTGAAGTTATGGTATCTGCCTCCGGGTATGGCGTTGTCCTTTTTAGCCATGCCAAGTTTTTTCATGATGTACCGCAACATGTCGTTTGGCATTGCAGCATCGTACACAAAACGTACCGGCTGACCTTGCTTACGTGCTTTCAGACTCTTAGAGATCTTTTCGATCATGCTCTTGCTCACATCATTATCTATATCAAGTTCTGCATCCCGCGTTAGTTTTATGTTGTATGCTTCAACCGTTCTATAACCAAACACTTCAAAGATCTTGTCAGTGTTGTTCCTGATCACATCATCAAGCAGTATCACAAAATGTTTCTTGCCTTGCTCGGGCAAAACAATGAAACGCGACAAAGTTTTTGCCGGGATCTCAATAAGCGCGTACTTGTTCTTTTTCTTCTCATTGATGCGCTCAAGCTTCAGGTACAAATAACTTGCCTTATCCTTCATGTAAGGAAAAGGCTTTGAGTCGTCTATCATGATAGGGAAAAGGCTTGGCATCACATCGCGCACAAAAAGGTCGTGTGCAAATTTCTTCTGTGACGGATCAAGCTGTTTCTCATCAATGATGTATACATCGTTTGCCGCCAACTCTGTTTTTAATTCCTGATAGATCTCTTCGAATTTGTTCTGCTGTTCGATCACCTTGCGTTGCAAACGGGTCAGCAATTCCTGAGGATCTTCACCATAAATGTCCATGGCTTTTTTGCCAAGCTTTGCCAAACGTTTTACTGTGGCAACACGCACACGGTAAAACTCATCTCTGTTGTTACTGAAGATCCCTAAGAATTTAAGGCGTTCAATAAGTGGGGTGGTTTTGTCTTCAGCTTCCTGCAAAACCCGTTCATTAAAGGAAAGCCAACTGATCTCTCTGTTGATGTACGGCGATGTTTTCTTTTTCATTACGATTTAAACTCCTTCGGAAACTTTTGGAAACTAATTTTACCATTTGATGCTGATACGTCTTTCCAGCTATTGGTGTTGAATTCAATGGATACTATGCCGCAGGTTGGAATGTTATCAAAGAACAACTCGTTATTGAGTTCATTCACCAAAGTGGTGATGCCTGGGTTGTGCCCGAACAGGAACACCGAACCGTAAGAATCATCAATGGACGCGATCACACTCTTTAAGGTGGCGGCATTGCTTTCATAGATCTGCGGGATGATCTTGACCTGTGTGGTCTCATAATTGAGGTTGCGTGCAAAGATGAATGCCGTGCTAAGTGCACGGGTAGCATCGCTGCTTATGAAAAGTTTTGGCACATCATGATTCTCGAAGAACCATTCACTGAGTGCGTAGGCATCGGTATACCCGCGTTCATTCAAGGGTCTGTCAATATCCTTTAATCCTTCATTGCCCCAGTCGCTTTTGGCGTGTCTTACTACGATCAATTGTTTCATACGCATAATGTTTTGAATTTGTTGTTGGCGCTATTGCCCAGAGCCTTTAAACTGTTTATAAATATGCGAATTTGTATCTTATAAAAGGTATAAATTTACATTACACTATCCTTAAATTATGAGCAATAAATCAACAATATCGTGCCCTAAATGCGGCCATGAGTTTGAGGCCACGGATGCATTCAGGGATGAAGTGCAGAAGGAGCTAAACCTCAAGGCAAAGGAGTGGCAGGCAAAGAAAGAAGAAGAATACAAGAAGAAGGAAGATGCCATGCAGCAGCAAACCAACGAACTGCTGCAAAAACAAAAGCAAGACATTGAGAACAGTATTCGCAAAAGTGTGGCCGATGATTTTGAACTTAAACTGAAAGCAGAGAAGGAAAGAGCCGATGAAGTGGCAGAAAAACTAAAGCAAGCGCGACTAAAGGAAGAGGAGTTCTTAAAGAAGGAGCGCGACCTGAAGACCAAGGAAGAAGAGCTCAATCTAACATTGCAAAAGAAACTGAATGAGGAACGTGCTCTTATGTCAGAGCAGATAAAAAAACAGGAACAGGAAAAGATCGCATTGAAAGAAGGAGAGTACCAATTGAAACTCAAGGAGCTCGAAAAACAACTGGAGGATCAGAAAAAACTTGCCGAAGAAATGAAGCGAAGAGCTGAGCAAGGCAGCATGCAGCTGCAGGGCGAAGTTCAGGAATTGGCGCTCGAGGAAATGTTGAGAACGGCCTTTCCGTTTGATGTAGTTGCCGAAGTGGGAAAAGGGGTGCGTGGGGCCGATGCCATTTTAACCGTGAGAAACAGTTTAGGGCAGGAATGTGGCAAGATCATTTTTGAAAGTAAACGTACCAAAGCCTTTAGTAACGACTGGATAGAAAAATTAAAATCAGATATGCGCTCGCAACAGGCCGATGTGGCGGTGCTTGTGACGGAAGTTCTTCCGAAGGAGTTCGATATGTTCGGAGAAAAGGATGGTATTTGGATCTGTCGTTTTTCTGAAGTAAGGGCATTAACCGCATTGTTAAGAGATGGTATCTTAAAGATAGCTGCGGCCATGCGTTCTCAGGAAAACAAAGGTGAGAAAATGAACATGCTTTACAATTATTTGACCGGCAACGAATTTGCAGAACAATGGAAAGCCATTCGTGAAGGTTTCATGAGCATGAAACTTTCGATACAAAAAGAAAGAGATGCCATGGAAAAATTGTGGAAAGCCCGTGAAAAACATCTAGAAAAGGTATTGCTGAATGCCGCACACATCAAGGGTTCCATTGAAGGCATCGCAGGTCAGGAATCGATCAACCTCAGCATGGGCAATGATGAGGATATGTTGCTGGAGTAATCCTTAAAAATCAGAATTGTTATTAGCACCAGGTTCGTTCGAATTTCCAAGCAACATGTTTAGGATGCTGGTGGTAATGGACAAGATGAAACTGAACAGGAGTGCCCACCAGAATCCGCTCACTTCAAAACCATCCACCAGTTTATCCGTCATCAGGATGATGCCTGCATTGATCACCAATAAGAAAAACCCCATGGTGAACAAGGTGATAGGTATGGTCAATATAGTAAGGATAGGCTTAACAATGCTGTTCATGAATGCAAGCACCAGGGCAACCAGCAAGGATGTGGTAAATGCATCTACTTTAACCCCGGGCAAAAGATTGGCTGCAATAAGAACAGCCACAGCTGTTACAAGGATATTGATAATAAAATTCATGTATTCTCAGGTCTTTTGTTTTTTCTTCTTGGCGGCCGGAAACAAGATATTGTTCAAGATCAACCTGTAGCCGGGCGAATTCGGGTGCAGGCTCAGGTCGGTCGGTGTCTCTTCAACACGGTGCTCATAATCTTCGCGGTCGTGACCCCCATAAAATGTCCATGCACCTTTGCCAAGCTCACCATGTATGTAACGTGCTTCGCCAAAGGCCTTGCTTTCACCCATTACCAGAACATTCTTCTTGATCGTTTTTTTATCAAAGGCAACCGTTTGTCCCCAAAAACCCTTTAAGGTTTGTGTGTGGTTCTGGCAAAGCATGGTTGGCACCGGATCCCATTTGGCAGAGAAATCGAACAGTGTGAACACATCGGTTTGCTCGGTCATGCCAAACTGGCGTCGTGTATGGTAAGTGTCAATGCTTGAATATTCGTAATAGTAGGGGTCCATGAACAATTTATAATTCTCAAATGCAAACCCTTTTGTAAAATCTATCTTGTTCTGCGCATTGCGATCGGCCGCATCGTGATCATACATACTTTCGCAAATATCAACGCCTTCGGCTGCCAATGCAATATCATAACTATCGGTTGCGCTGCACATCGCGAACAAAAATCCACCAGCAAAAACAAAGTCACGTATCTTCTTTGCGGAATTCAATTTCATTAATGAAACTTTACTGAAGCCGAGTTTCTTTGCCAATAATTCATTTTGTTTCACTTCGTTTTGATACCATGCTGCATTCATGAATGAGCCATAGAACTTACCGTACTGGCCTGTAAAGTCCTCGTGATGCAAATGCAGCCAATCGTACTCCTTCAATTTATCGAGATAGAGTTCTTCATCGTACACTACTTCGTAAGGGATCTCGGCGTATTTAAGCACCAGTGTAACGGCATCGTCCCAGGGTTGTTTTCCAGGAGGCGAGTACACGGCGATCTTTGGGGCCTTTTCGAGTTTCATGGCATCCTGATTTACTTCAGGATTCGCGATCTCTGCAAGTATAGAGGAAGCGGCAGCGTCGCTGATGGTCTCATAGGTGATGCCGCGGATCTCACACTCCTTTGAAATGGCCTTTGAAGAAGGTATCATAAAACTTCCGCCACGGTAATTGAGTAACCAGTGGATCTCCAGATTGCCTTCGAGTGCCATGTAGGCAATGCCATACGCTTTCAGGTGATTCTTTTGCGATTCGTCCATGGGAATGAGAATAGAGCTTGCCATTCCCGATAAAGAAAGCAACATGACAATATAGAACCCCAGTTTGCGCATTACCATATAAAAATACAAAGAAATTACACCATTGTATAATCCATGAATTTAAAAAAGGTTAAACAAAAAAGCGGAACTTTTGATTCCGCTTTTAATGCTAATTACTCCTTAATGAATTTTTTCATGTTCAGATTCCCGTACATATCAGTAATTTCTATGCAATAGATCCCCTGAGGCAATACGTTCACATCCAGTTGAAAGTCTTTACTGTTCATGTTTTTGAGCTCAATGACAGTCTGCCCAAGTGAATTAGAAACTGCTATCTCCTTTATTTCATTGGCCGCCTAGATATGCAATGTTGATTTTACTGGATTTGGAAACAAGTTCACGCCTATGTGATCAGTCAGAACTTCTATACCTGTTGTTATACCTCCATATCTGGCAATAGTAAAATCATATGGGCCTGAAGCCGATGTTCCCTCAGCACCAATTAGTATGTTGCCATTGCTTTGAATACCTAAGGCGCGCCCGTATGCATATGAACCTACCACAGTTGTGATGATACCGTGATGCCCAAAAGTTGTTTGGTCAAGACTTCCATCTGCATTGAATCTTGTAAGGGCTATGGAACAGTTGGTTTGGCTACATGCATAGCCTCCTGCCACAACTTTTCCATTACTCTGAAGTTTCAAGTCATAGAGTCCATCCCATTGACCAATATTGAACATAAGTTTACCATTGTTGCCATATATATTATCGATTGTTCCATTAGCATTGAATTTAATCAATCCAAAATCGGTATCACCATTCACGTTTGTGGCTGCAGTTCCGCCAAGTATAATCTTTCCATCGCTCAACACAACCATAGAATTACACACATCAGCCCAAGCGCCTAAACTTGCAGTTGCTATCCCATTAATGCCAAAAGAGTTATCAATAACCCCGGTGTTGCTAATTTTAAAAACACAAAAATCAAGATTGTTTCCATTGGATGCACTTCCAGAAACTAAAATGCTTCCCCCTGGAAGTTCTTCAATTTCTGTGGCATAACTTTCATTTATCCCTGGTTGATAGGTCATGGTTCCCATACTTCCAAAAGTGTTATCCAAGCTGCCATTACTATTGTACCTGGCAACCACCACTACAGTGGATGTTCCGGAGACCCCATGTCCTGCCACAAGATATTTTCCGTCTGATTGTATACAAAGCGATTGTATTTCTTCGCCGTCCACTACACTTGTTGTAACAGTTCCATTTGAGCCAAATGAAATGTCAGGCGCGCCATTTGCATTTATCCTCGTTATCTTAATGTGAGGATACCAAGATGTTGTTTCTGCACCTACTGATACAATCTTTCCATCGCTTTGCACATCCATGTCGAGAAGCGTTCCTAATCCCGTTGGGTTTGAAACTATTCCTGCCGAACCAAATGAATTGTCTAGGCTACCATTCGTATTGTATTTTACGTATCCGGCATAGAATCCAGTTGTTGTAGAAACTATTCCTGCAGCGAGAATCTTACCATCGCTCAGGACCTTTAAAGCGCGTATCTGATCGCTGTACAATCCAATTGATGTTGTTGCAATTCCAGCTGAGGCAAAAGTATTATCGAGACAACAATTTTGTGCTCGTAGGATTGAAATGATCAATGAAAATAAAAGTATAGTGTTTCTCATAAATAATGCTTTTAATGAAATTACGAAAAAAAATGCCTGTTCCACATTAACTTCCCGCGTTTAATACACTTCAGAATAGCTCTTCTATTATCTCTCATGCATATTTTATGCGCAATAAAAAAGCGGAACTTTTGATTCCGCTTTTGATGCTAATGCTAAGTTGTTTATTTCAAGAAACTCAGGATCTTTTCAACGCTTGCCTTGGCATCGCCATAAAGCATTTCTGAATTTGGTTTGTAGAACAAAGGATTGTCTTCACCGGAATACCCTGCACTCATAGAACGTTTCATGATGATCACCTTCTCAGCTTTCCAGGCCTCGATCACAGGCATACCGTAAATAGAGCATCCCGGATCATCCTGTGCCGCAGGGTTAACTACGTCATTTGCGCCAATCACCATCACTACATCGGTATCAGGCATATCGTCGTTGATCTCATCCATTTCCAATACAATATCGTAAGGCACGTTCGCTTCTGCCAACAACACGTTCATGTGGCCAGGCAAACGCCCTGCAACCGGGTGAATGGCAAAACGCACATTCTTGCCAGACTTGCGTAAGGTTTGAACCATGTCATAGATAGGGTATTGCGCTTTGGCAACAGCCATACCATAGCCCGGAACAATTACAATTGATTTTGCTTCTTTCAATAATGCTGCAACTTCTTCGTGATTCAATGAGGTTACTTCACCTTCTATCGCTTTCTTTTCTCCACCTTTTGGCGCTAAACTAGCGCTGGCAAAAATAACAGAGAAGAATGAACGGTTCATGGCGTGGCACATGTGCATGGAGAGGATAGCACCTGAGCTGCCCACCAAGGCGCCGGTAACTATCAAAAGATCATTCCCAAGCATAAAGCCTGCTGCTGCTGCTGCCCATCCAGAATATGAATTCAACATGGATACAACCACAGGCATATCGCCACCACCAATGGCCATCACTAACACCACACCAATAAAGGATGCAATGGCTGTCATGATCAATAAGTGCAACATGCCTTCGGTTCCGTGGGCGTTACAAAAGAATACGCCTAACACAGCACAAACTAAAAGAAGGATCAGGTTCATGGTTTGAAGTCCTTTAAAACTCCAAGGTTTGCTTGGCACCTTGCCATCGAGTTTTCCCCAGGCAATAATAGAACCTGTGAATGTAATGGCACCAATAAAAATACCAACGAACACCTCAACCAAATGAATGCTGTGCTCGGCACCTGTTAAGCTTTGCGTGTTTGGATCAAGATAAGAACCAAAGCCAACCAATACAGCAGCTAACCCTACGAAACTGTGCAGGATCGCCACCAATTGCGGCATGGCTGTCATCTCCACCTTTCTTGCCAGCATGATCCCAATAACGGAAGCAATGGCAATGGCGCCAATAATGTAAATGTGGCCCTCAACGCCTTGTCCCATAACGGTAGCTATGATGGCTACGATCATACCAACAATGCCATAAAGCACACCGCGTTTTGCAGACTCCTGTGAGGATAATCCGCTTAAGCTTAAAATGAACAGGATACTTGCGAATAAGTATGCTGCTGTTTGTATTTCCTTTGCTAATAACATAATTTCAATTTTATCTCTTAATTTTTTTGTTTTTAAATGTCATGCTGAGCTTGTCGTAGCATTATTTTTTAAACATTTTCAACATACGATGCGTAACCACAAAGCCACCAACAATATTTATACTGGCAATAAGGATGGCTATGGATGCGATAATGGTCATGATATTTGTGGCATCGTTCTTTGTTTGCAATAAACCACCCACCACAATGATCCCGCTGATGGCATTAGTTACAGCCATTAAAGGCGTATGCAACGAGTGAGACACATTTGTAATAACCTGCCAGCCCACGAATACTGCTAATACGAACACCGTAAAGTGCTGAATGAACGCAGGAGGAGCGAAGGCTCCAACTGACAACAAGAGACCACCTACCACTGCCAACGCAATGAGTGTAGTTACTGCAGCTTTCTTTGCTTTTGCCTCATCAGATATTTTTTGTTCCTCTGCTGTTGGCGCTGCTACTTTTTTAGCACCACCACCTGCGGTAGGACTAACCTGTAAAGGTGCAGGAGGCCAGTTGATCTTTCCGTTGTAAGTTACCATTGCTCTTGACACAACGGCATCTTCCATGTCGATCTTGAATTTCTCGGCCTTGCCCATATCATCTAACAAGTGACAAAGGTTGTTGCCGTATAACTGTGATGCCTGATTTGGCAACTGATTTAATTTCCCAACAATGGTCACACCGTTATCGGTCGTAAATATCTCTCCGTTTTTGGTGTAAGCGCAGTTACCGCCAGTTGCAGCTGCAAGGTCAACAATAACCGAGCCCGGCTTCATGGCTTGCACGTGGTAATCTAGCCACAACTTAGGAGCAGGTTTGCCCGGGATCTGAGCGGTAGTGATCACAATATCCACGTCCTTTGCCTGTTCGAGGAACAATTTCATTTCAGCTTCAATGAACTCCTTGCTCATTTCTTTTGAGTAGCCTGAAGCTGTTGCTCCGTCTTCCTCAATTTCAACTGTTAGGAATTGCGCGCCCATGGATTCAATTTGTTCGGCAACCTCTTTACGTGTATCAAATGCTCTTACAATAGCGCCCAATGAGTTTGCAGCACCAATGGATGCCAAACCAGCCACACCGGCACCAATTACCAGAACCTTTGCAGGTTCCACCTTACCGGCAGCGGTGATCTGTCCATTCAAGAATCTTCCAAAGTGGAACGACCCTTCAATAACTGCACGGTAACCCGCAATGTTTGCCATTGATGAAAGCACGTCCATTTTTTGAGCACGTGAGATCCTAGGTATCGCATCCATGGCCACGGCGTTCACCTTACGTTCTGCCAGGATCTTCAACAACTCCTGGTTTTGAGCAGGCCATAAATAACTTAAAAGCACCAGGCCTTCGCGCATAAGCTTTACCTCATCAGGCGTAGGTTCTTTTACTTTCAATACGATATCTGAATTGCCGTAAATTTCGGCCGCAGTATTTACCATTTTTGCGCCGGCCTCTTCAAACTCTTTATCAGAGTAATTAGCCTTTACGCCGGCATTACGCTGAATGTACACGTCAAACCCTTGCTTTTGCAAACGTTTCACGGTCTTAGGCGTAGCCGCAACCCTTAATTCATTTTGGGATACTTCCGATGGAATTCCGACTTTCATTGGATTTATTTTTTAGTGAGACAAATAACGAAAAAATACAAGAGTATGTCAAATTTAGTTATGTTTACTTCTTAATCCTCCACAGCAAAGATCTTGTCGATCAGCGGCTGGTTGCGCTCCTTGATCACCTTGCGTTTCAAGCTCAATTTTGGTGTGATCTCACCACCGTCGATGGTCCACTCGTTCTTCACCAATTCGCAACGTTTGAGCTGTTCGAAAGGCGCCAGACTTTTATTGATAAGCTTCACATGCTCATGTATGTGTCTTTTCAATTCAGGGTGTTCAACCATTTCGGCATGTGTGGTGAAGTTGATGTTGTGGTTCTGGCAATACTCCTTGAAGTTGGCCAATGAAGGCACAATAAGTGCTGAAGCAAATTTCTGTCCTTCTCCAATCACCATACAATTCTCCACGAACTTACACTCCTTTAACTTATTCTCAATGGCAATTGGTGCAATGTATTTACCGGCACTGGTCTTAAATATTTCCTTCTTGCGATCGGTGATCTTCAAGAAGCGATCCTCAACAAATGTGCCAACGTCTCCTGTGTGCAGCCATCCATCGGCATCTATCATTTCTGCGGTAGCCTCAGGATTTTTAAAATAGCCCAACATCATGTTCGGCCCCTTCATCAGGATCTCTCCATCCTCTTCTGCGATCTTTACCTCACATCCGTCTATCACCGGACCCACAGTGCCATAACGGGCATTGCCTTTACCAATGCGATTCACAGAGATCACCGGACTGGTCTCCGTTAAGCCATATCCCTGCAGGATCTGAATGCCGGCACAAGAGAACACGCGCTCGAGCTTTGCATTGAGAGCAGCCCCTCCACTCACTAAATACTCAAGATTTCCACCAACAGCTTCACGCCATTTCTTGTATACCAATTTGTCTGCAATGCTGCGTTGAATGTTATACCAAAAACCGTGTCTTCCTTCGCCATCAAATGCATTGGCAAGGCGAACCGACCAATCAAAAATGGTGCGTTTGAAGCCAGTGAGTTTTTCGCCGGCCGACATGATACGTTCATGCACACGCTCTATCAAACGTGGTACAGCCACAAAAATGGTTGGTTTTATCTCGCGGGCTGTATCGCCTATAGCTTCAAGCTGTTCAAGATAATAAATGCTTACACTGTGATACAGGAACATGGTATTCACCATGCGCTCGTACACGTGGTTGAGTGGTAAAAAACTGAGGGCTTTCCATGTGTTCTTAAATGGTACAATGTTTTGGCAAGCCAAAACGTTTGACACGATGTTGTTGTGTGACAACATTACACCCTTAGGAATGCCTGTTGTGCCAGACGTGTATAAAATTGTAAGCAGATCGTTTGGCTTTATAGAATCTTTTATGGATGCAAGTGCAGAAACATTTTGATTTGCCTTGCCAAGTTCTATGAATTCGGAAAAATGCTTCACTCCCTCGGTCTCGTTGAAGGAGAACACAAACTTGATGTTTGGAAGATCCTTTTCGAGACCGGCCAGTTTTTGATAGATGCCCTTGTCAGACACAAACACGATCTTTGCCTCACAGTGGTTCAAAATGAACTTCAGATCAGGGATGCTGATGGTAGGGAAAATTGGCGCTGTAACTATCCCCGCCTGCTGGCAACCATAATCCACAAAATTCCATTCGGGCCTGTTGGTAGATATGATGGCGGCCACATCGCCCGGTTTCAGGCCAAGTGCCATCAGGGCATAACTGGTATAATTTGTAATGTCAACAAAATCCCTGGTGCTATATGGTTTCCAAACCTTGTTTTCCTTTCTGTTGAGTAAGGTAGGATTATTGCCTTCCGAACTTATCTTTTCGATAACGTCAAATACGCGGGTTATTTTCATTTTTCAATTTAACTAAAGGTTCTGTTCTTATGATAAATAAAGTACTAATATAAACTTAATTTTGGTTCTTCAATGGGTTTATTGGTTATCTTTAAGCATTAAAAAAATTTATGTTAGTTGTTACAGGCGCCGCAGGATTCATAGGCAGTTGTTTAATAGCAAAACTCAATGCCATAGGCCGCAATGACCTTGTGTTGGTTGATGATTTTTCTAAGACTGAAAAGTTGAACAATTACAAGGATAAAAAGTTCGTTGAGAAGATCGAACGTTCTGAATTTATTTCATGGTTCAAAGAAAATGCAGGGAAGGTTTCTTTTGTGTTTCATATAGGTGCAAGAACCGATACCACAGAATTCAATGTAGAGATCTTCTATACTTTGAATTTGAATTACACGAAGGATATCTGGAACATTTGTGCCGAACATAAGATAGGACTCGTTTATGCTTCATCGGCTGCTACATATGGTCTTGGTGAGCACGGGTATGACGATGATGAAACCAAAATTCCTCTGTTAAAACCATTGAACCCTTATGGCGACAGTAAAAATGATTTCGATAAATGGGCCCTGCAACAAACACAAACGCCACCACATTGGTATGGTTTGAAATTCTTTAACGTGTATGGGCCAAACGAATTTCATAAAGCACGAATGGCCTCAGTGATCTTTCATTCCTTCAACCAAATAACCGCAAATGGTAATGTAAAACTGTTCAGGTCGCACACCCCAGACTACAGTGATGGCGGGCAGTTGAGAGACATTGTATACGTGAAGGATGTTGTAG
>DAISHL010000008.1:0-18634 GCA_036822555.1 Bacteroidota bacterium
TCTCAATTGCCTGAATTTTATCAATGCGGCAAATGAATGAACGATGAACACGAATGAATTGATTGTTTCCCAATTTTCTCTCGATGTCCTTCATTGTGCTGTGCACGGTATATCTTGCATACTGTGTGTTGATGATCACGTAGTCTTTAAGCGCCTCAACATATTTGATGTCCTTTAATTAGTTCTTTACAAGTTTGCTGTAGGATTTCACAAACAATATGTCTGATCCCGCCTCTTCTTTGTTTTCAACTAACGAATAAAGAAAATCTCTTTCTTTGCGTAATTCAAGGTCCTTCTTGTGTTTGTAAGCGCTCATTTCAATGGAGCTATGAAGGTCTATCTCTTTGAATGGTTTAAGGATATATCCATAAGGCTCGGTGATCTTTGCTTTACTTAGCGTGGCCTCATCAGCGTAAGCTGTAAGATAAATAACAGGAATACTCATGGTTTCCTTAAGCTTCTCGCTCACGTCAATTCCTGTCATGGATCCTTTGATCATTATATCCATTAGAACAAGATCAGGTTTTGTTTCGTTGATCTGTGCAATGGCATCGGTACCATTATTGGCAACCCCAACAACATTGTAACCCAGCTTTATCAAACTGTTCTGAATATCTTTAGCAACAATGCTTTCGTCTTCAACTATAAAAATATTTAGTTTGCTGTTTTCCATCCTTATATTTTAAAACTAATATTTACTTTGGTACCGTGTGGTTTAATAGATTCAAAATTTATCTTCCCGCCGATCTGTTCGACAAGTGTATAAACAAGTTGCAAACCTAAAGAACCACTTTGTTCCGGATTAAAATCAGAGTTTAAACCCAGTCCATTGTCTTCAACTGTTAAAAATACATATTTGTTTTCAGTTTTCAAATTTATGGCAATATTTCCTTTACTCGTGGAAGGAAAAGCGTGTTTAATAGAATTAGTAACAAGCTCATTGATGATCAGTCCCAGCGGAATTGAAACATCGAGATTTAAAATTGTTCTTTCGCAATTCACCAAAAGCCTTATTTTCTCGGGTGATACAGAATAAGAATGAATAATATTGTTGGTTAACTGCGATAAATAATCGTTAAAGTTGATGGAAGAGAATGTTTTGTTCTGATAAAGGCTTTCGTGAATATAGGCCATTGTCTTTATACGATTCTGACTTTCTCTTAAAAGGTTCAAAATGTACTCGTCGGTGGTGTATGACGATTGAAGGTTAAGGATGCTACTAATGATCTGCATGTTGTTCTTAACGCGGTGGTGAACCTCTTTAAGCAACACTTCTTTTTCTTTGAGGGATTGCGTAAGCTTTTCCTCGTTGTTCTTTGTGTATGTGATGTCACGTATCAACACCAAGCACTCATTCTCATCAATACGAATGTATCGGGTTTCGTAATGATTCTGCTCTCCTTTGTGTGGGAAAGAGTAATTATAGTTTTGTATTCTGCCTGTGTGTATTGCTGCAATAATGTGCTCTTTAAATGCAAGTCCTAAACCGCCAGGAAACACCTCTTCAACAAGCATTCCCATAAATTGCTCCGGTTTATAGAATAGGTCAGACTGGTCCTCGATCTTATAATCAAGGAAGCGCCCGTCCTTATCCATTGTAAATAAAAGATCTGGGATCGAATTGATGATGGCGCGGCTTCTTTCTTCACTTAATCTTAATTCTTCAATAGCGCTGCGCTTTTCTGTAATATCATGTGCAATACCGGAAACTTCGCCAACTTTGTTGTTGTCGTATATTGGGCTTAAGAACACATCGAGAAAGATCGTTTTTCCTGTTTCTCCTTTTAATTCCAGTTCAAAATTCACTTTTTCACCTAAGAACGCCCTTTCGTAGTTCTTTTTCATTTGATCTATATACCCCTTGTCATCCAACATTTTTCCTCTGTTCAATGCTTCGCCAATTTTTGGTGTGGTATTATAGATCTCACGGATCAGGTCAACATAACTGTGGTTGAAAGACGTGACCTTATTATTGGTGTCTACGGTCCATATGTAATGCGAACTACCTTCGAAGATGGCATTAAGTTTGGCCGATTGATTCAATATCTTTCTTTCGGAAATCGTTTTTTCAGTAATGTCTTTGGCGGTACACGATATTTCATTTACAATATTTTGATTATTATAAATAGGAGTAAGATAGTATTGTCGAACAACCAAATTTCCCGACAATTCATTGCGTTCATAAACAAACTCAATTGTTTTTCCTTCAAGCACTTGGTCGAGTTTTTCCTTCCAAAACTTAACCAGGTCGCCAGGAACCTTCTTATCGTATAAATAGTTCTTGCCAAGTTCAGGGATACGGCCCAACATTTTAAACGATGCTTGCTCGTATTTTTTATTGAAATAGGTATAATTGAACTTCCGGTCAATGGTGAAAATAATTTGATTCCCGCTTTCAAATACAGCATTCATCCTGGATGCTTGCTCAAATAATTTGATCTCATTTATCCTTTTTGAAGTGACATCACTTGCCATGCAGGACACCTCTGCTATTTGCCCGTCAGATGAATAAATGGGATTAAGATAAACCTCTCTGAACACCAGGTTATTCTTGCTATCCGTGTCTTTTCGCTCAAATACTATGCGTTCTCCGGCAAAAGCGCGTTCATAAAGTGGCACCCACGTGTTCTTATTCTCCTTAGCAAGTGGTCCGTTTATTTGGTCGTGTGTTGCTTTTCCGAGTTGTGGATTTATACGATAGTTCTCATAAAAGATCTCGTCGAAATTCCTATTAAAAAAAGTGAGCTCGTATTTTTTATTCACGGTCCAAACCAAGTGAGAACTATTCTCAAAAATTGCCGAAAGTTTGTTCTTTTGATCTGTAAGTTTTTTCTCTGCGCTGATCCTCTTGACTATCTCATTCAGTAATTTTCGATTGTTCTCTTCTGTTAATTCCGCCTTTATCTTGTTCTTCTCGAAGAGCTCCCTTTCAGAAATATCTTTAACCAATGACAACACACAGTCTATCCCGTTGTAGGTTATGGGCACCGTTTTAATTTCAACATTAAAGATCTCCTTTTTGGAATTGGTAATCTGATACCCTAAAAAATCCCACTCTTTACCTGCGGTGGCCTCTCGCATGCGTTCTATCGCTCTCGCTCGTTGCTCAGGAACAATATGTTCAATAATGAACTTTCCTATAACCTGTTTGTCAGATTTAAGTTTTAATAGAGTTAAGGCAGCTTTATTACACATCATGCACATTCCATTATGATGTATAAAGAAGGCCACGGGCGATTGATCCAATAACAATTTATAATCGCTCCATTTTTGATTCAGCTCTTTTTCCTTATTCTTTAGTTCGGTTATGTTCCTTACTATCCCAAATAAAAAACTAATGTTGCCGGATTTGTTACGTACTGGATTGATCTGGTCTTCCATCCATAACACCTCGCCTGCTGAATTCTTGATCTGATATTCTACACGCTTGTTTTTTATTTCTCCTTTTTTTTGTTGTTTCTCTGATTCAACTTCGTGTTGCTTGAATTGGTTATTCTTCCCAACGGTTCTGTTATTTAAAAAGAAGGGGTCTTTATAAAGCTGTTCGGGTTCATAGCCTAATACTCGTTTCAACGACTCGCTTACAAATAAATATTTCGGCTTGGGATGATACGTAAAAAAATAAAGGATGTCGTTCGCGTTCTCAGCAATTAATTTTAATTGTTCCTCAGTACTATTCAATTGCGTTTCGGTTTCCTTTTCCTTTGTGACATCTCTGCTAACTCCCGTAATTGAAATGATTCGGCCCTTACTATCCTTGATAACATTGTAATAGGTCTCAAGCCAAACTATTCTTTTGCTCTTGGTTTGATACCTGAGTATTGATCGGTTGTTATTCCTTAACCATAAAAGAAATTTTTGTTTGGACACAGGTATTTTTACTATATCTTCAGAAATGATCCTGCGTGTAAAAAATTCTTTATCCTTATAGTAGTTATCTTTCTTAAAACCTAGAACCTGCTCAATAGAATCTGTAATAAATGTATACCCTTCCTTTGGGTAAAAATCATATTTAAAAATTATATCTGTACTGCTGTTCCCAACAAGGTCGAGTACCTGCTTTGAAAGTTTTAATTGGTCTTCCGTTTTTATTCTGTCGGTAACCTCAAAGAATATTGTAATAATATATGGCTTTCCGTTTAAATTGATTTTTGTTGATTTGGTCTCAATATCAATGATGTTGCCCTTTTTTGTTCTAACTTTTATGATGTATGGAGATAATTTTTCCCCATTCAATACTTGCTTATTTCGTTTTAAGATCTCTTTTTGATACTCTGGTAAAATATAGTTGAACACATTGAATTCCTTGTCAGATATTTTTTTCTCTGACAACTCCAATAACTTAACCGTTTTCTTGTTTAAGAAAATAACCTTTTGATTAGAAAAAATAATTAAGGGCGTTGGCAGAAATTCATATGCACTGAATATTGAAGTATTTCTGATCACAACTAAGGTTTGCTTTTAATGGTTTGTGTTTTATCTTCTCCTATTTTTATGTTATAGGTTCTCACGCTTTGTTCGTAGGTAGGATAAATTTTTTCGCCCTGCCATTTTATCTCAATATCATCTTTATAGAATATGGTCAAATAATTTATACCCATTTCATCATAGAACTTCCAATCGCCATCTTTTAAACCGCCAATATAATTTCCTTCCACCATTTTTTTTCCGTTACGGTAATAGAACGTATGGTATCCTTCTGGTGTACCCTGACTGAATTTACCTACAAAGAATTTTGTTTTCTCGGGTTTGTAAAACGATTTCCATAAACTATCCGGTTCGTCACTCACATAATTGCCACCCTCATAATACTCTCTGTTCTCATAGATCCAATAACCTTCCTTCTTATTATCTGTCCAGTTGCCTTTTGTGATAATGGTTCCATTCTCATTGTAATCTGTCATTTCTCCTTCTCTTCTTCCATTCACATAATTTTCTTCGCGCATTACCGCGCCGCTTTCATAGTACCATTTCCAAACTCCCTGTGCTTTTCCTTTCTTATCGTATCTTCCCTTTTGTTCTAGTTTACCGGATGGATAAAAGAATTCCCATTCACCGGTTCGTGAGCCTGCAATGTAGATCCCTTTTCCTTTGAACTCTCCAGTGTTGTGATATTCAACCCAAGGACCTATGCGGTTCCTGTCATTATCTACAGCACCTTTAGCCACTACCACACCATTAAAATATTCAATTGCACTATCTGGAACAGAATAATTCCTACAGATCCATCGTTTGTAATAACCACCTATTGAATCATTGTAATACTCCACTGAATCACACATTGGTACCTGTTTGTAATGGTAATGTGTTCCAATAGCCACACCTTCATCATACACACCTTCATACATCAATGTTCCATCTGCATATGTACTCTTGAACCATTCAACCTGCCTTACTTCAGGTGCCTTTAATAAGGGTTTTCCATTATCAAATTTTTTTATGTTCGTTAGATTTCCTTTTTTATCATACTCTTTTACAAATCCATCCAGCGAATCATTTAAATAATTCATTTCTTTTTTGGTATCACCATTATCAAAGAGTTCCTTCCAGGGCCCTTGTTTTCTTCCTAACTCATCTTTTCTGTTTATACGTTCACTATTCAGTGTAATTCCATTTTTATACGTAACAATAGAAATAATTGTGGAGTCCTCGCCGTATTCATAGGCAATACCTTCTGCCTTTCCTTTCACAAAAGGTATGGTGTTCTTGATTTTACCGGAAGAATAGAATTTTTTTGTTATGCCTTCTTTGATGTCATTAAGATAAGATTCATTGCTAAGAATATTACCGAGTGTATCAAATGTAAGGGATGTTCCGTTCTTCTTACCTTCTGCATATTTAACTGATCTGGTGACCCTGCCTTTCTCATCATAGAATTTCCATATACTATCCAATACAAAATTCTTTCTGTTTCCTTCGATCTTTAAATTTCCGTTCTGGTAATAATTCTTCCAATACCCATCAGGTTTTCCATCACGCATGGTACCTTCACTGCTAATTTTACCATTTTCATGATAGAATTTCACATATCCGTTCTTCACAGAATTCTGACCATTAAAGAGTAATGGAATACAGATGAGAAGAGTTATGCAGGTAAGACGAAACATGCAACAATAAATATACGAAAAAATGTTTATAGACCGAAACTTGCAGACAATTCGAGCATGCTCTGAATAGGCTTTTTTGCTTTCTCTATCAAATGCTCATCCATAAGTAATTCCGGTTGTTCATGTTTAAGTGCAATATATATTTTTTCTAGAGTATTCAACTTCATGTATGGACAATCGTTACATGCGCAAGAATTATTTGGTGGCGCCGGAATGAACGTTTTTGTTGGACTTGATTTTTGCATTTGATGAAGAATACCTGTTTCAGTGAGAACAATGAATTCTTTATCTAAGCTTTTTTTACTGTAATTCAATAATGCAGTTGTACTCCCAATAAAATCAGCATATTCAAGGATTGCTGCTTCACATTCAGGATGGGCAATGATCTTCGCGTTTGGATGCTGCACTTTTAGTTTGATCAACTTTTCAAGACTGAATATTTCATGCACCATACAACTACCATCCCACAGCACCATATTTCTTCCTGTTTTTTTGTTAATGTAAGCTCCTAAATTCTTGTCAGGTGCAAATATTATCTTTTGATCCTTTGGTAAACTTTCAACTATTTGAACGGCATTGCTGCTTGTACAAATAATATCAGATAAAGCTTTGATCTCTGCAGTGCAATTAATGTAAGTGATCACAATATGATCCGGATGCTGTTCCTTGAATTCTTTGAAACGTTGAGGAGGACAGGAATCAGCTAAACTACAACCAGCTTTCAGATCCGGAATAAGTACTTTTTTGGTTGGATTCAGGATCTTGGCTGTTTCTGCCATGAAATGAACCCCGGCAAACAGGATCACATCAGCATTTGTTTTCTCTGCCTGCTGGGCCAAACCAAGGCTGTCCCCAATGTAATCTGCAATGTCCTGTATGTCGTTGTTCTGGTAATAGTGGGCCAAAAGTATGGCATTTTTTTCTTTTTTCAGTTTTTTTATTTCTTCAAAAAGATCGATGGTTGGATCTACATCAATTTCTAAATACCCTTTATCTAATAACATATATTTATTTTAAAAAAATAGTATTATTTATATTATAAGGTGTTAATATGGTTAGTAAGTTTAATTTTAAAATTTGCTTTTTACACTTATTACAACATATCCATGGTCTTATTCACAAAGGTACAAGATTAAATACTTGAAAATCAAAGAAAGCGGTAATAATTAACAATAGTTAATAGCTATTAAAGCTCATAACTTTAGTGTGTTTTAAATTGTGTATAATCAAAAAATGAGCCTCATAAATACCCGCTAAAAAACAAAAATACTTTTGTTTAATTGAAAATGATGTGCTTATATAACTATTCGTTAACAATTGTCTAAAATCTTCTGTTTCTTTTATTAACGATAAATAATAATATTAACACAGTTTTAAGGGAATTGTGTTAATTCAAAAGTGTTGAAGAACAGTTCATTAAATTTTAAGTGTTAATTAACGTTGATTAGTACTTTTAAACATTCGTATCTTTTATAAAGAAAAGTCAAAAAATATAGTATGAAAATAGCCATTGGCAGTGATCACGCGGGATTTGAACTCAAAGAGCAACTGATAACGTATCTTAAATCAAAAGAAATTGACGTGTTGGATAAGGGATGATATTCAGCAGAAATAGCAGATTATCCTGATCATGGACATGCTGTAGCAAACGAGATACTTCACTCCAACATCCTTGGCATTGTGATATGCGGCAGTGGAAATGGCATTAACATGAGTGTAAATAAACATAAGGGTATCAGAGGGGCTTTGTGCTGGAATTCTGAAATTGCGGCGCTTGCGCGCCAACATAATGATGCCAACATAATGGCTCTGCCGGCCAGATTCATTACAGAAAGCGAAGCAAAAAAATGTGTGGATGCTTTTATAACTGAAAAATTCGAAGGTGGCCGTCACGCTGACAGGGTTTGTAAAATAGACATTTGAATATGAAAAAAGGAATTATAGTATGGGCCATTCTGATAATGGTCACAGGGGTTAAAGCACAAAAGGGAAAGGCCTTTCCGAATATAAACGGCGTATCATTGAATGAAAAAAGCATGTCGCTGCCTATAAAGAATGGGAAAGAAACCATAGTGGCCATTGCCTTTCATCGCGGAGCCGAAGAAGAATTGAAAAAATGGCTGAATCCGCTATATTATACCTTTATTAAGAAACCTGCCGGATCAAATAAGCTTGATATGGCAGAGATCTATGATGTGAACTTTGTGTTCATTCCAATGATCAGCGGATTAAAAAAAATAGCTGACGACTTTAAAAAAGGAACTGAGAAAGAGTTTTGGCCATACATCATGGATACCGAAAAAACGGACATCAAGGATATACAAAAGCAATTAGGGGTAACTGACAATAAGATCCCATATTTTTTTGTTGTAGACAAGAACGGCAAGGTCTTGGAGATGGTTAGCGGTGATTTTAAGGAAGAAAAAGTTGACCAATTGGAGGACGCTGTAGGAAATTAAAGCCTTAAACGGTTCAGTTTTCTATAAAAACGGGTTTTAATTGGTTAAATACCTGAAAAACAAAGATTAAACTTGTTAAAATTTTATTTTACATTTTTTTATTATAATTTTGATTAGTTATATAACTAATTGAAATTGAATGAAAAAACTATTTACATTGGCATTGGTATGTGTTTATACACTCATCAATGCACAAGCACCTGTAATTGAAGGAACCTATTTACCTGTGAAGAACACTAAGATCAAGCAGGTGTGGGACATTACTCAGGGCTCAATGGCGGTACCAAGTGTAGGTCCAAACCAGGTTTGGGATTATCGATTTTCGAACAATCAATTCTTGAACGTGGTTGATACATTTGATTTTGGTTTCTTTGCGCCTCAATCAACGCCGTATTTCCAGTATTTTCCAAACGCCACACACGCAACGTTTGTAAGAACACCGTTCAATAATATTTCAGATTCGTTGTATTATTATTGGATCATTAATCAGGACGGTTTATTCAATTTAGGCGGTTTCAACATCCAAGACACGTATGATTCAACGATCACAAACCTTAAACCGGAGTATTATGCACCGAGCTTGATCAAGTATGGCGATACATACACCGATACTGTTGTATCTATCGGTTTTGCGAATAATTATTCTGGTTATAAAGCAAAAATAAAATCACGCAAGATCAAAACTTACGCTTATGTAGGCTATGGAAAGCTTTATTTACCAAATGGCAATTTTAACAACGTGGCTCAAATTACCGAGACCAATGCAATGTTAGATAGCATATATGTTGATCTATTAAACAATGGTAATTACACATATGCAGGGTATCAAACAAGTTCAGCAAAGATTTACATCTTTTTGCGCAACAATACTTTTGGTTCAAACTATTTGATGTATCTCTCTGCTAACCCACAGAACACACAAATTTCTTATGGATGGTATACACTTCCTTCAGATTTTGGATCAATCAGTGGATCCGTGTTCACCAATTCATTGGAGACAACACCGGTAACCAACGGAGAGATGTATCTGTATCGTGAAAACTCAAACTTCAGCAAGAATGATATTTTAGCAAGAACCATGTTAAAGCCAAACGGAACGTTCCAGTTCGACAGCATACCTTATGGCGAATATAGAATTGCGGTGCGCCCTAACACAACAACATATCCAAACTCAAAGATCACGTATTACGGAGATACAACCAATTGGATAAATGCCGCAACCATCATTACTACAACAAACATTTCATCTGGTCACAAGATACACTTACAATACCACCCTACACCTGTAGGAACAAGCACCTTGATCGGTCAGGTTTCCTTAGATTATGGATACAGCAGAAGCATGTCACCATCAGTGTCTAAGCCGGTACCAGGCATTGGTATTGTGGTGAAGAAAAACCCTGGAGGAAGCGCAGCAAGGGTTGGTGTTACAGATTCTTCAGGAGTGTTTGATCTTGGACAGTTGGATAATGGTTCGTATGAGATGTTTGTTGACATACCCGGTTTGCACATGGCCGGAACATACACCTTTGTGGTTTCAAACAACATGTTGGTCAATGGTATTGATTTTACTGTTGGTAAAGATTCTATTCACCCGATCAGCTCTGTCATTGGCATTACAGAATTCAGTAAAACAAACGACAGCAAAGTTTCGTTAAGCGCATTCCCTAATCCATATAATTCAAACGTAAGCATTGAGATCAATCTTGCTGATGACGCCGACATAGTGCTTGAAGCATATAGTGTATTAGGCAAAAAAGTTCAGGTATTGGACAACAGCAGAAAAAGTGCCGGAACACATTATTATAAGTTTAGCGCAAAAGAGATCGGCTTATCAGAAGGTATCTATTTCATAAACTTCAAAGCAGGCAATACCAATCGCGTTTTAAAAGTAATAGAACAATAATTTAAATAATTGAAAGAGCGCCCGAATTTAATTTCGGGGGTTTTTAATTTTAAAAAACTAAAAGCATCAAGAGATGAATAAAATTTTTACACTTATTTTAATGATGATCACAGGGGTTTCTATCTCCCAAACAGCGCCCGTTATTGAGGGCACATACTTCCCTGTTAGAAACACCAAGATCAAGCAAATTTGGGATACCACGCAAGGCGTAATGAATGTGCCAAGCATGGGCGCAAACCAAGTGTGGGATTATACCCAGGCGAACGGGCAATTTATTAATCCATGTGATACTTTTGATATTAAAGTGCTCGATCCGGCAAATGCGCCCAAGAACCAATATTTTCCAGGGTCTGCATTCGTGATCTTTATGCGTACCCCAATGCCTAACGATCCGTTTGATTCGTTATACCACTTCTATTCTGCCGATCATGAAATTGGTTTAAGAAAAATGGGCGGCTATAATATTTCAGCAATGTATGATTCTACTTTAAAGTTTTCACCTCAAGCATTTTTCTCTGCGCCTACAATGAGTTTTGGATTTTCTAAAACCGATACAGCTAGAAGTGTTATATACGTTAATAATTACTTGGGTTTTAAAGGTAAGATCAAAAACAAACGTTATAGCACATACACTTATGTAGGTTACGGAACATTAAAATTACCAAACCACACCTACAACAATGTTGCTCAGGTACGTGAAGTTTGGAATAGTATTGATAGTATTTTTGTTGATATTATGAATAATGGCAACTATAGCCATATAGATACTAAATTAGCAATGGGCAAGGTGTATAATTTTTACCGCAACAACACCTTTGGAACAGCGTATTTAATGTATTTGAACGTGAATCCCGCCAACACCATTGTTGAGCAGGCGTTCTTCACCTTGCCTGCAGATATTGGAAGCATAAGCGGTTCGGTATTCACTAGTTCAGCCGAAACCACACCTGTTACCAATGGAGAAATGTATTTGTACAGAGAGAACTCAAATTTTGCAAAGAACGATATCCTTGCACGAACCATGTTAAAGCCAAACGGAACTTTCCAATTTGATAGTATTCCTTATGGTGAATATCGAATCGCTGTGCGCCCAAACACCACAGCCTACCCAAACTCTAAGATCACGTATTACGGAGATACAACCAACTGGATCAACGCGGCGGTGATAACTACCACATCTGGAATTTCAAGCGGACACAAGATCCATCTTCAATACCATTCAACCCCGGTAGGAACAAGCACAATTGGTGGTATACTGTCATTGGATTTCGCATATAACAGAAGCACTTCACCCGCGGTAAGCAAGCCGGTGCCTGGCATCGGAATTGTTGTAAAGAAGAATCCCGGAGGAAGTGCATCAAGGGTGGGTGTTACTGATTCAAATGGTGGTTTTGATCTGGGACAGCTTGACAACGGTAATTATGAGTTGTTTGTTGATATTCCTGGCCTTCACATGGCCGGCACCTATAGTTTTGTGGTAAGCAACAACAGCACCATTGGTGGTCTCGATTTTATTGTTGGAAAAGACTCCATTCATCCCGTGAACTCAGTGATAGGTATTAAGGAATTCAGCAAGAACAACAGCAGTTCTGTTGCCCTGAGCGCGTTCCCTAATCCATATCAAACACATGCAACTATTCAGGTAGAACTAAAAGAAGACGCGAAGATCGAATTGGGCGTGTTCAATATGTTAGGCGAAAAGGTGGCAGAACTTGAGAACACAAAGGTTCTTAAAGGAAATCATTTCTATCAGTTCAGCGCCAAGTCAAGAGGTTTATCAAGCGGAATCTATTTTGTGAAATTAAAAGCCAACGACCAAACGCGTACACTAAAAATAATTGAACAATAAGTAATAAGAATCAAGGAAACGTCCGATACACATCGGACGTTTTTATTTTGAATACAGGCATACTTTATTTTGGCTTACAAAAAATTGAAATCTTATAATTAATTTAGTACTTCATTACCTTAAGGTAAATGTATAGAACCATAAAGAACATAGTATTGATCGGAATTCTCCTGATTATTTGCGTGCCACTTAGAGCGCAAACATATCCCTTCAATAATTTTACTGTTGAGAATGGTTTGTCGCAAGTTCAGGTGTTATCAGTTTTTCAGGACGACGATGGCGTGGTTTGGTTTGGTACCAACGGTGGCGGTATCACTAAGTTTGATGGAAAATTCTTTGAGAACATTACTGATAAAGAAGGCCTGGCAGATAATGTAGTTTTTTGCATGGCAAAAGACAACCAGGGCAGAATATTAATAGGGACAAATAACGGCTTGTCGGTTTACGACCCAAAGATCGTATCAAAGAACAAAAGAAACAGGATAAAGAACTATACAACGCGCGATGGTTTGAGCCACAATCGTATCCTGTCAATTACCATAAACAATTCGGGCACCGCTACGTTGGGTACCGCAAAAGGAGTGTCGGTGTTCAGCAATGGTACGTGTGTGGCCATGAAGATCAATAAGGGGATAGACACCTCTTCTGTTATTCACGTTCTTGAGGACTCAAAAAAGAATGTATGGTACAGCACCTTGGAAAACGGTGTATTTAAGCAAAAGGAAGGTCAGGTGAAAAATTTCTCAACCTCCAACGGATTAAACAACAACATGGTATTTGCTGTGTTAGAAAGACCCAACAACATTTATTGGATCTTATCTGGTGAAGGAATTTGCGAAATAAAAGATGAAGAGATCAAAATAATAATGTTACCTAAAATTGGAAAAACCGCAACCTATCAATGTTACCTGAAGGATAAGAGCGGAAACCTTTGGATAGGAACAAGCGAAGGCGTATTAAGAGAGGATCCAAACGGAAGCTTCGAGGTTTATAAAATAAAAAACGGCCTAGTAGACAACAATATATGGAGTATTTTTCAAGACAAGGAGGAAAATCTTTGGTTCGCATCCATTCAAAATGGAGTTTCAAAATTAACAAGCAGAAGATTTTTTATTTATAACTCAAAAGACGGGTTGTTGTTTGACGAAGCTAAACGCGTTTTTCAAAGCGATAGCAATGTCTATTGGGCCGGCACAAGAAACAGTTTAAGCAAAATAACTCCTTCGGGTATTGAGAATTTCACCAATGATCAGATGGCTGGAAGCGCCGATGTTTGGGCAATTACAAAAGACCGCGATGGGAAGTTCCTTATAGGAACAACCAATGGGCTTTGTCTGTTTGATGGAAAGAACTTTAAAAGGTTTATTTGTAGAGACAAGGAAAGCAGGGTGAATACAGTAATGGACATTCTTGTTGATCAATCAGGGGAGATATGGCTTGGAACACAAGCGGGTGTGGCAAAACTTCAGAACGGTTTTATTGAGCCTTACGAGAAATTAAGCATATCAAAGAATTTCATCAATAAGATCTATCAGGACAACACCGGGATGATATGGTTTGGTACAGAGGACGGACTATATATGTTTGATGGAACACGAGTGAAACAATTTACCCAAGAGGACGGGTTTACAAACAAAAGAATAAGTACTATAGTAGGTGATAAAAAGAATAATATTTGGTTTGCAACTGGCGCAGGTCTTTTCAAATATTCAAAGAATAAATTCACGTTGTTCACAGCTAAGGCATATAACACTGTAGACGAGATTCTTTCAATGGCCGTAGACAGCAAGGGAGATCTTTGGGTAGGAATTTCAAATGGTATTGACAAGATTCGTCTTTCAGACAATACAAATAGCATTAGACATTATGATCTAAATGATGGATTTATAGGTCAGGCCTGCAGCCCAAACGCCATGTTGATCGATGATAAAGAGAGGATATTTATTGGCACAACCAACGGATTAGTGGTCTATCAACCAAAATACGATAAAGACAACATAAATGAACCTAAATTAGTTTTAAAAAGCATCGATCTTTTTTATCAGAAAACCGATTGGACAGAATTCTCAGACTCCACGAACATCAACAACATACCATACAACCTTGAGTTGCCATACGATAAGAACTACCTTACATTTAATTTTATTGGCGTGAGCTTAACAGCTCCCGGAAAAGTATTTTACAAATACAAACTCAAAGGACTTGACAACGACTGGCGCGAATCCAACAAAACGGAAGCCTCTTATTCCAATATACCACCGGGCACTTACGAATTCATGGTGATCGCCAACAATGGTGAGGGTGTTTGGAATAAAGAACCCATTGTATTCAGGTTTACCATTAACCCTCCTTTCTGGCGCACATGGTGGTTCTATTCAATAATTGCCATAATTATATTGAGCGGTATCTATTCGTATTTAAAGATCAGGGCAGCGAATCACAAGATCTTAAAACAGAACGAGATCATCGAAGAAAAGAACGATGCGTTGCTTGATGCGAACAAGGAGATTGCCGAAAAGAACCAGAACATTACAGACAGTATCAACTATGCGCGTCGAATTCAGCGAAGTTTCTTAACCTCAGAAAAGGTATTAGATAACATCCTCAATGATTATTTCATTTTGTTCAAGCCTCGCGATATTGTAAGTGGCGATTTTTATCAGGCATTTGATATGCAGGACAGAACCGTTGTGGTGTGCGCAGATTGCACCGGTCACGGAATTCCGGGGGCATTTATGAGTTTGATCGGCATCAGTTTATTGAATGAGATCGCCAGGTCGAACAGAACATACAGCACCGAAGAGATCTTAGAGATGCTTCGCAACGCCATCATCAACGCATTGAACCCTGAGAAAAGCGAGGCCGGAGGAAAAGATGGGATGGACGTGTCGTTGATCTCTATATTCAAAAACCCAGAGAACGGAAAAATAAAGATACATTTCTCAGGTGCAAACAATTCTCTGGTAAAGATCACCAACACTCATACCGATCCGCAAATGGAAGAGTTCAAAGGCGATAAACAACCTGTAGGATATTATTCAAACATGAAGCCTTTTACTCATCAGGAAATATTTGCAGAAAAGGGTGACATGATCTATTTGTACACCGATGGTTATGCCGATCAGTTTGGTGGATTGAACGGAAAAAAATTCATGTCAAAACAATTGAAATCGCAGCTTATATCCATATGCCACCTGCCACTTCAAAATCAGCGTGAACAACTTGACAATACACTTAATGCCTGGAGAGGGCGTTTAGAGCAGGTGGATGATGTAACGGTTATTGGTGTAAGAATTTAATTAACGCAAGTACTGATAGTTCACCATTGCATTTTCATCCCACCGCATTGATTTTTCAATAAAGTAAGCTATGCCGTTGGATATTTTTACCTTCTTAGGAAACGCACACAGCAATTTGATCTTGGTTGAAACCTTACCGCTTGAGAGATCAAACGTGCCCAGGTATCTTGTGTTACCTTCCTGAAATAACACATAGTAATCATTCCGTTTCTCGTCTTTAATTATGCTGTATTGATGATACATACCAAAACCCGGGTCATTCATATATTTGATCTTGTTCATTTCACCGTTGATGTTGTAATACTTTAAGCACATGTTTTGAAAATCGAAAAGCAATAAGGAGTCGTTTGAATTGAAAAGAGGAGCATATAGTTTGCCAATGCTTTTGTAGAAGAACACCCTTTGCGCTTCTTGAGCAAATTCACTGAAATAGAGGTTTTGAAGTTGCTTAGCTGTAAGCAGTCCCTCTCTTGCGGTTTTAAGCATCAGGTGATCTGTTGATTCTGAATTGACCATTTCCTTTATGTCGCTGTTAAAACCACAGGAGATGATCTTGTTCCATTTCTTGTTTTTTACGCTATAGTACGCCAAGTGCTGAGGTCCTGTTTCTGCGTCCAGCCTTCCTGTTTTAATTTTCATAGAAGCCCTTCTTTTATAAAAACATAGTTTGAGTCAAGTGAGGTAATGCAGGGTTTTAAATAGTCGTTGTATTGTTTGATGGAATAGGGCTCAAGGCAAGCGAAAGATGTATCTGATGTTAGCACTACCTGATAGCTGTGCTTATCACTCACTGTTTGAAAATTGCCAACACAATCCTTTTGAAGATCTGCGAATTCTTCATCATTGAAATATTGCTTTTGGTATATTTTGGTGTTTGAGCCGGCCAGCATCAACTCGAACCCTTTTCGGCCAAGGTATGTAACGGCAAGTAAAAACCTACCTTCTGAAAGAACGAGAAAATCCTCGATCTTGTACTTGTCGTTCTTAATGGCTGTTTTTTTGATGCCCGGAGTGATCTCGATCTCAGAAAGTTCAAGGTGTTTCTGATCCAGGAAGAAAGTGTCTTGCTTAAAATAATTGTTGGATGATACTGTAAGGGCGTGATAGCCCAGCTTATAAAGTACAATTGTAGTGTTGTGGTCGAACGGCTGAATATGTCCGCTCTTGTCTGATAGAACAAAATGACCACTCTCCTGATCTTTTACCACCACATCTGAAATGGCCCTGCCGCTTTGGCGATCAAAAACAAATTTGTTTTGTGATTTCAAAGGAGTAAAGAATAGCAGAAAAGCACCTATAATAAATAACACCCTCATGATACATTTTTGATGTATAGTAATGTTATAAAAAATGAAAGGTGTTAGAAAATTATAGGAAAGAACAAACCAGCCAATTATAAATAAAACACGACCACTTATTTTTTCAGGCCCTTTTCAGCTCCATTACCGTGATCTCAGGCCAGATGCCTAAGCGTCCGGGATAACCCAAAAAGCCTAATCCGCGGTTCACATACAGGAACTGTTTATCTTGTTTATATAACCCCGCCCAGTTCTTGTAAATGTATTGTACCGGACTCCATTTAAATCCTGGTATTTCAATACCCATTTGCATTCCGTGTGTATGTCCGCTTAATGTAAGATCAATATCAGGATATTCTAACGTAACCTGCATATCCCAATGGCTAGGGTCGTGACTCATCAGGATCTTGTATGGGAAAGGTTCTGTTCCTTCATGAGCCTCTTTCAATTTGCCATATCTCGGAAAGCGCATGTTGCCTCCCCAATTCTCTATTCCTATCAACGCAATTTTTGCTCCATCTTTTTCAATGGCCACATGTTCGTTCATCAATAGTCGCCATCCAAATTCAGCTTGCTTGTTCTTCAGTGTATCCAGATTCTGTTTTTTAGCTTGTTTATCAGGCCATTCAAAATAATCGCCATAATCATGATTTCCCAATACAGAAAAAACACCATGTGGCGCTTTCAACCTGCTGAATTGTTCTTCAAAGCCCTTTAACTCGTCAGAAATGTTGTTCACAAGATCACCTGTGAAAAGGATCATATCTGCCTTTTGTTCCATTACAATATCAAAGGCCTTTTTAAGTGGTTCTGCATCCATAAATGAACCCACATGAATATCTGATAGCTGTACGATCTTAAAACCATCAAATTCAGGAGGAAGGTTTGGCGAAGGAACTTTTACATTGTGCACCCTGTATTTGTAAGCCCCTTTTACCATACCGTAAATAAAACCAATGGCCGGTATAACCGTAAAGGTAACAGCAAGCTGACTAAAGAACTTCAATCGGCTGATGCCCACTGAAGCATCAACCACCTCTTCTTTTTTCTGCGCAAACAACGAATAGATCCAACGAAACAACCCCACAACATCATCCATCACTAAAAATACGCTGCCCAACAACTTACACAACAAAATGATCAAAGTGGCTGAAAGCAAAAACCTGAAGAAAGAATTCCAGTTAGGCGGAGGATAGATCACCGACATAAGCCCCAGTATAAGGCTCATGGCCATTAGAAAATAAGCAATGTACATGATCCAGTTCTTTTTAGTCGCAGAAAAATCTTGAACGAAAACCCGAACGGCCTGTAAAAAGTAGAACTCAATGAGCACACCAATAAAAAAGAAAATGAGTAAGCGAACGATCATGATAAAAAGAATTAAAGGTAATAACTTATCAAAAAAAGGACTTTCACACCAAGGAAGTGTTGTAGCATTTGGGTCCGTAAAGTAATTCTTAAGCATATCTAGTAAAACGGTTTTAAAATTAATTTCCTTTCGATTTTAAAAATGTAGGATCTTTTGCAGAAGCTAATATTTGCTCCTTGTTCCGGTCTTTCCAAAAACCAAGTGGATTACCTAACCAGATACTCCATTCTTTTAACTCTCTATCTCGGTAAACAAAGGATTGAGAACCTATGGTACAACCTTCAGGAAGAATAAACTAAGGAATTACAGTAACATTTGATGAAACCCCTGAAAAAGGTTTAAAAGTT
>DAISHL010000009.1:0-17370 GCA_036822555.1 Bacteroidota bacterium
TTGAACCCCGTAAACCCGAAGTTGCGGGACTTGAAAAGTTTGAGAACGGGAAAGGGATCAATTACATGATCCTTGATCCTGAAAAGTACCGTGGACAGCGAATGATCATTGCCGGCGGAGGCGATAGCGCATTGGACTGGACAATTTTCCTAAGCTCAGTTAGTTCAGAGTTGACCTTGGTACATCGCAGCGAATCATTCAGGGGAGCTCCGGATAGCGTTAATAAGGTAATGAAACTTGCCGAAGAAGGGAAGATCAAACTGCTATTGAACACAAACCTTACTCAGGTTTCAGGTGGCGAAAAATTGGAGAGTGTTTCATTAAAGAACGCGAAAACAGGAGAAGAGGAAACCATTGCTACAGATCATCTGATCCCATTGTTTGGATTAAGTCCAAAATTAGGACCGATCGAAAATTGGGGATTACAAATAGATAAGAATGCCATTGTTGTGAACACCGACGATTATTCAACAAATATACCTGGCGTTTATGCTATTGGCGACATTAACACCTATACCAATAAATTAAAACTCATCTTGTGTGGTTTCCATGAAGCTGCATTGATGAGTCACAGTGCCTATAAATACATGAACCCAGGAGTGAAGTATACCATGAAGTATACCACAGTGAATGGTGTAAATGCATTTTAATTTTTTTATCCATGACAGATATCAAGATAAATGTTCAGAACACGGATGGTAGTGTAACCAGTCTGGAAGCTCCTACAGACATGGGTTTGAGCCTTATGGAATTTTTAAAAGGCAACGAATATGATATTCTCGCAACATGCGGGGGTATGGCCTTGTGTGCCACTTGCCATGTTGAAGTTTTGAGTGGTTATGAAGGACTAAACGAAATCTCGGATGATGAATACGCCATGCTTGACACCTTGCCAAATATTACTCCTACATCACGATTGGCCTGTCAGTTAAAGTTGGCAGACAATATGAATGACATCACCGTTAAGATCATGGGTGATGGTGTCTCTTAATTGATCAATTGAAAACAAAACGATTGTTAAGTTCATTTTCAGCATTTACAATGTGTGTGATGAACTTGATCTGATTCAACAGAACGGCTTGTTTGTTCTTGGAAACCAATAAGGCTAATTTTTCCTGTGGCGACAATTGAAGAGACGCCGCAATTCTATAAACACTTAGTTTACTCAGGGCATCATAATCGATCATTTTATTCTGAACCGTACTGAAATAATGGATGATCGCATCCTGCAAGTTAATGTCTGTGATAAGAACATTGGATCTTTCAAATTCGATCAATGCAGCACCATAAAGCTTTGGAGGCAGAACTTCTGAGAACTCATCGATCTTGAAGATCCTTGTGCATTCCACTAAAATATCCTTTCGGCCATCCGGAAATTCCTTCAGAACATTCTTTATCTTCACTTCACATCCGTACCCGTTGAGCTTACCGTTATCAATGATGGGAATGGCAAATGAGGCATTATTTTCAATGCAATCCTTTACCAATTCTTTGTAACGCTCTTCAAAAATATGAAGTTTGGTTGCCTCTCCCGGAAGAAGGATGGTCTTTAATGGAAAGGCCGGTAATGTTAATTGATGCGACGTCATTTTGCTACTTTCTTACTTTATATTACGTATGAAACACGCCAAAAATTTGGCCTTATTATGTTAAAATTGGTCAAATTCATAAGGGTTTGAGCTGGCAAGCTCCCAGGTATGGTCACTTAATAACTTTACTGAGCCAAGGTATTCAAGGTCTTCCTTTTTTGATCGCCCCCATTCATCAGGACCAATCATGTATAATTTGTAAATGTCTCCCTTACGGTATAAGTGGAATATGTCGCCAACAAAGGGTTCAAAGGAAAGTTCAGCCATGTATATCTTTTCACTTAACTCCACTCGTTTTTGTAATTCTGCAGCCTGTGAGGCAAGAAGCGCCGCTTGTTTTTGAATTTGCAGCAACTGCCTGTTGGTTTGTTCGCGCATGGCCGATAGGGCGCGTGATTTAAGCTTTCCTTTATCTTCCGGTTTAATTACTGCGCTGCCAACATGATGCGGATATTCGATCAGTCCTGGCGACTCGGTTGTTTTGTCTTTATCGATCGGGTTAATGATCATGATGAACAAACAATTGTAATGAATAAAGGTTTTAGTAAATCAGGAATTGTGTTTTACAAGTTTAAGTAAAAAAAACAATTCAATAAGAGTGAATAAAAAATAGTGAGGAATAAAGTGGGCAACCATGGCGGTTTTACCATAAGGAAACAGATATCCATAGACCAAAAATGCCAAGCCAGATGCCAACAACCGCCCTATGGAAGATGCCATGCTATTGTTAATGGAGGTTCTGGCATCGGTCTTCTGCAAATACACAATGGAGATCCCAATATTTAATACAAAGAAGAACAACACACTTACATACCAATGATAGGTACGATAGTTTACTGACAAAGAATTAAGACCAAGAGAGTACAGGGTACCGGCCAGTGAAGCGATAATTGGCGCAAGAAATAGTGTGGCGCGTTTCATTGATCTTTAGATGAGGAAATTACATCCTTGATCACCAGATAGAGTGAGCCACCGATGCCGGCCAAGGACAAGAAAATTGTGAAATAAGGATCCTGTGTTTGAAAATAATCATCAAGCTTAGAACCACCCCATGCAGACAATCCAATGATGATACCCATCTGAATTGCCAGATTGCTGTATTTAATGAAAGCGTTAGGCTGTTTGGGAGGCAATGGATTTTGCTTCATTTTTTTGACTGATATTCTTTACAATGGCTCCCATGTTACATGTGCCTGTAAAGATAGCGCCGGCCTCAATGGCCAATTTTCCTGTTACAATATCTCCATTGATCTTGGCAGTTGATTTCAGCGATAGAGTTTCAACGATCTTAACGGTACCTTTCACTTCGCCACTTAGATCAGCATTGCCACATTGAATGTTTCCTTCGATCTGGCCAGTACTGCCAAGCACGAGTTTGCCACTAATGGTAATGTTCCCTGTTAAAATACCATCAATTCTGAAGTCACCGTTCGAGGTAATATCTCCATTGATCTTGGTGCCTGCGCCAATCAAATTGATTGAACCTGCGTCTGCATTCTGATTTTTTGATGAACCAATACCTAACATATGCGCTAAATTTTATACAAGGTAATTACTTTAGAGGGATAATCAAACTATTTTAACTTATTTGGCTCTGATGCGCCCGGTGTTATTACTGATTTGTAATTATCGTTAAAGAACAAGGTATAGTTTGTGATGCTTTGTTTTTTGAAGAACAGCGGCACATTTTCAGCAGCCATATTCAAACAGGTGATCACTTCTTTCTTCACTTCACCTGAAAACACATCTTTGTCATTCATCATGTTCTCCATGAATTTTTGCGACTCAGTAGCGTTAGGGAAACTCTTCAGGATCACCATTTGCATCTTTGTTCCAAACAAGGTGCTAGTGATCGAGAATGCTTTTCCGCTGTAATACTTCTTTCCGAAAGCATCTAACTTGGCCTTAAATCCGTTAGCGATCTTAGGATCATCCGGACAAATACACACAACAAAATGTTCTGCATCCAAATGAATTTGAAAAGTATCCTTACCCATGACCTTTGGCTTATTAGCGCCTTGATCATTATACATTTCAGGAGTGCGTTGTTTTTTGATGGAAGTAAGAATGTTATCGGCCAGCGGCGTGATCTCTGATGTAGGATACAATACGATCAGGTGCTTGAGCGCAGTTTCCAATGAATCGATACCTTTTAATTTGCCCAAACTCATTGCTCTGATGAATTCAAATTTAGGCGAGTGTGGATTCTTGCCAAATTTACGAAGCGCGGCATCTGCAGCGTTCAAGGATTCTGAATAATTTCCGGAGGTGTAATGTCCATATACAATACTATATTCCTTTTCCACTTCACTAGTTTGTGATTGTCTTTCTTCGGCGTATTTAGGATTCTTAATTAATTGGGCAAACTCACTGTTAGGATATTCGTTCAGGATCTTGTTCTTGTAGAATTCTGCTTTGTCGCTTTGACGTTCAATTTCGTAGGTCCTGTAAAGTTGAAAATAGGTGTTCAATAAATATTTGTGTGTTGAATAACGCGCATTCAATTCTTCATAAGCGGCAATTGCCTTTTTGTAATTATTGAGCTCTTCTTTATAGGTTGTGCCTAACAGATAGAAGGCCTCAATAATGGTTCTGTGGCTGGCAGCAAGCAACGAATCGTTGTTTGGAAGATCCCTCAGATAATAGGCTTTTGTTTTTGCCGGATCAACATTGCCATTCGATTTTGGATCGTTCGATTTTGGATCATTGCTTACATTCGCATTATTCTCTTCAATGGTGAGTGTTTTGTTCGATCGTCTCCAGTTGTCCTCATTTTTACGATTCCCCCATTTCTTCATAAAATCTGAGACACCAAAACTCACGGTATTTTGATTGTAGAAATAAAAGGTTGCGCCTGAGTTGGCTTGCAGGGTTGGGTCTGCACCAACATTGTTACCAAACGGGGCTTTGCCAAAACCATTGTTGTCGCCCTGGTTTTGTTGGGCCTGTTCTTTTTCTTCCTTTGCCTTTAATTCATCCTCTTCTATTTTCTTAATGATCTTTGCGATCAATGCTTCTTTTTCCGAATCACTCATTTTCGCAACTTTTTGCAAGCTATCCTCACGTTTGATGGTGTTCAGATATTCAACAAGATTATTGAGTGTTTTTTGGCGAGCCATAATGCTCTTGTATTTCGAGTGATCGCGAGGCAGTGTCACAAGGGTGCTGTCGTAATATGCCTGAGCATACAAATAATTGGTCTGATCGAAATAGATCTCGCCTAATTTTAGGTATGACAAAGCTTTTTGTGATTGATTGACAACGCTTGTTTGAACAGATCTTTTATAATAGAAAATGGCCTTGTCAGTATTTCTTTCCTTTTCTTCAATTTCAATAAGTGTGTAAAAGATCACATCATAGTAATCGGAGTTCTTGAACTCCTTACTCATTTTGATCAGATCCTTTTTGGTTTTTTCAGTATTCATGCGCTTCACATCCATCAGACGTGCGAGCTTGATCTTGCTGTAAAATACCATTTCATAAGCAGGCTTAAGCTTGATGGTGTTTTCATAGTACTTACGAGCACGCTTGTAGTCCTTTTGTTCTTCAAGCATCTGGGCAATGATGAAAGAATACCTGGCGCGTTTTTTTCTTGACACACCATAGATGATATTCTTGTTCCTGGTAGCCTCCATAAGCTTTGTAGAGGCCTCGGTAAGCAATCCTTTACGGAAAAAATAATCGGCTTCAAGTGCCGGAAGTTCACGTTTGATGTGATTCGGTAATTTTTTCTCGTTCTTTAAGAGAGATAATATTTGCTCAGAGTTGCTTACTGAACCGATCTCATTATATGACTTTACAAGCCAAAGCATGGCTTCGTATTTGTCTTTTGACTTGTTGTAGGTACTTACCACATAATCAAAAGCCTCAATGCCTGAGAAAAATTCACGTTTATAGAAACGAGAAATACCGATATTGATCCAGTTGTTATCAATCCATTTACCTGCAGTAGGGATCTCATTGCCTTTGCTATCCTTAATGGCGTGTCTTTGGATACAGGTAGTGGATTTTTTAATGGCTTTATCAAAATCAGGGTAGGTGGATTTTGCCTTTTCTAAACTGGGATAAATGTATACCGGAAGTGTTTTGTCGTAATTGTCCTTATTGGCCTGCTCGATCTTGAATTCGCCTTCTTTGATACTTTCTGTAGAATAGTAGTAGCCGTTGTACCTTGCAGTTAAATTATGATATGCACGCGATACAACCGTATTTTTTTTGGTTGAACATGCAACTAATAATAAGCTGGCACTACCTAATATAACAAGACCCTTGTTCAATAGTTGAATAACGAAAGAACAGTAAAAATAGTATAATTTTTTGGGCACAAAAAGAGATCAAATTGACCTATTGTAACTGCTTGATAGCCAAATAAGCCATTAATCCTGCACCTGTCTTTAATGCAGCCTCATCAATATCAAAAGTAGCCGTGTGAACTCCTGAACGAATGCCTTTGGCCACATTGCCTGTACCTAAGCGGTAAAAGCAGCTAGGAACCTTTTGAGAGATGAACGCAAAATCTTCAGCGGTCATCCTTAATGGAAGTTCTTCTACATTTTCTTCTCCCAGATATTCCTTGGCCCAGGCAACACATTTGGTGGTCAATGTTTCGTCGTTCACAAGAAAGGGGTAACCTTTCTCAATTCTAATTGAGGATCGAATGGAATAGGTATCAGAGATCTCCTGAACAATGGCTTTTAATTTTTCGTGAACCTCCATGCGCCATTCTTCGTTCATGGTCCTAAAGGTACCTTCCAGGTCCACCTTGTCCGGTATCACGTTGGTAGCACCTTTGCCTTCTATTTTTCCGAAAGCAACTACGGTTGGGATATTTTCTCCCTTGGTGCCTTTCAGTGCATTGGGCAACATAAATGTGTGTTGAACTTTCAATAAGAATTCTGAGGCGATAAGCAATGGATTCACATAATCTGCAGGCATGGCCGCGTGCCCGCCTTTACCATGAATGGTCACATACAGCTCATCGGTACTGGCCATGTACATTCCGCTTTTGAATCCTACCTTGCCTGTTTCCATGCTAGGAAACACATGTTGTGCAATAGCAACATCCACCTTTGGATCTTCAAGAACACCTTCTTCGATCATAAGGGAAGCGCCTCCCGGCAACACCTCTTCGCCCGGCTGAAACATCAGTTTTAAAGTACCGCTAAACGAATCTCGCAGTTTATTCAAGATGATGGCTGCCCCTAACACATTGGTGGTATGCACATCATGACCGCAAGCGTGCATCACTCCATGATTCACGGAGCGGTAACTCACCTCATTCTTTTCTTCTATTGGTAAAGCATCCATATCGCCACGCAACATCAGCGTCTTGCTCTTCGGGTCCTTTCCTTCAATAATTGCCACGATACCTGTTTTTACCATTCCGGTTTTAAACGGAATGCCGTGCTCTTTCAACACAGATTGTATGTAAGCAGATGTGTTATATTCCTGAAATGATAATTCAGGATGTTGGTGAATGTGTCTGCGAATGGCTACCAGACGTTCAAAGAGTTCCTCACTTAATTGCTTGATTTGAGAGATCATACTTATTTGTTAAGTAACATTTTTAAACCAATAAGCACAATGAATGCTCCAAAAATTTGCTTCACAAGCTTGGTGTCAAATGACAAAGCCGACTTGCTGCCGAAGTAACTGCCAATAATAAATGTTAGAGCCATAATAAGGGCGTATTTATAATCGAGTTGCCCTTGCTTGTAATAATTGAAAACACCAAGGATCCCTATGGGGAAGAGGAACATGAATAAGGTGGTGCCTTGTGCAGCTTTTTGGTTCATGCCTAAAATATATACCAGCACAGGCACGATCACAACGCCTCCGCCAATGCCAATTAAACCGCTGAGATAGCCCGCAATTAAGCCTATCAACAAAAGAAGCAAAACAGTATTCATATTAAAAGTCGGTTGCAAAGGATAAACTGATGACGCGCTTTTGTGTTTTGAAATTATCTATACCATAGCCCACATCAAGTCTTACAAAATATCCGTAAAGCCTTGATCTGATCCCCCATCCGAGGCCAGCCACCAATGGATTTTTTTCATTGATCACCGTAATGATGATTGGGCTCAAGTTGCTGCCCTGCATGTAAGTATTTGTGTTATCGGTATTTTCCTTGCTTAACGGATTCCATCCATGCCATGCAGCACCAACATCGGCAAATCCTATTAGCTGCAAATTGTTCAGGAAATCAGAGCGCAACGGTCTGTCAATAAAATATTTCACAACGGGCCAGCGTAATTCACTGTTAAAGGCCACAAAATTGTTACCGTTACGGATGTTCTGCGAAAACCCTCTCATGTTTGTGGCCAATGTTTGGAACTGGTATTCTTCGGGTCTAACAATGTTGATCTCCTGATTGAATTTTGCATTGAACCAATTGTCAACACCTCCTAAATAGAACAGCAGTCGGTCCTTTCCTAGCGAGTTACCGCCGGCAATTCGGTTACACCATGTCAGTTGTCGGTGAATTTTCTGATAGTGACGTAGATCAAAACCTGAAGTGATCAGATCGCGTCGCTCTGATTTTATAAGCCTCCAGTATTCCACCCACACCTTGCCTCTGAAGCCGTTCAGGATGTTCACCATTACATTGCGTGTATTGTCAAATACAAATTCAGCTCTTGCTCCAACATAATTGTCATACAAAGGTTTTTTTGGAAGTGAGGCATCACCCAATGAAAAGAAATTGAACTTATCATTTCTGTAAAGCATGGAGCCTTTTACGGCCATCACTTCATTGATTGGAAGTTTTGCCGTGTAACGTATATCATGGATATGTGCACGAGCAGGATTTCCATAGTAGTCATCGATCTTCACGAAACTTTGTCGGTGCAATACCACCTGATGATCGATCTTCTTTTTTCGATATTCGTAAGACAACAGGAATTCATTATCCATGCCGCCAATGGTGAACAGATCTGATATACCCGAGAACCTGTAAGCACCAACCACGCGATGGTCTTCAAAAAGATCACTGATGCCTATCTTGGTCAAAAAGTTAAGTCCGGGATTCAAATAGATGGGCGAGCCGCCACCTGAAAAACGCTGATATGTGGTGCCCAGGTAAGAGTTGTCAAATTGCGTCACCACATAATCTGTGTAAAAAGAGGTGTAATAGTTGCGTTGAATAGGGAAGGTAAGCAAACTGCTTTTTAATGATTTTTTTGTGGAGTCGGTCTTTGCCACACCGGTTGGGGTGCCTGCAGCTTGTTGTTTCTTTTGTTCGCCACTTAATTCGTAATTATCAAAGTCAATCCCTTCTTGCTTTTTAGGTGTTTGCATTTGCTGCGGAGGCGGCTCCGGCATGTATTTTTTTGCGTTATAGAAATATGGATCAAGCAAACTTGGCTTTTGTGTCATTTTGAACCATGTATCGCGGATCTTTGGAATGTTTCGTTCATTAAGTTTGTTGGCAGGACTTACCGCCAGATAATCTTTGCCTTTGTAATAGTAAACCTCTGCCACATGAGTTGCTTGCGCATTGATGTTATGTTCTAGAATTGTTCTATCAAGATTGCTTACAAGTTTACTTTTAAAGAAATATCTGTAGTGCTCGGTTGTATCAACATATGAAATGGAACTGTCAAACTCTGCAAGGTATCTGTTATAGATCCCATTCTTATCGCTGAGGTAAGCTATATATTGGTTGCCATAGGCTTGTGGCATGCGTTCATCCACATCAACAGAGTTTGTGATCCTGACCAATGCCGGATTTTTAAACGGATACTGTGCCATGAACAAGTCCATGTTCTTGTTGAATTTGTAAAAGAACTGAGCATCGTCCTTGGCCTTAACGGTATCGTTTGTTCGGTTGCTCTCAAACACGATCTGTTTTGATGATTTAATGAAGATAGGGTTGTTATCGTCCCATATATCATTTGTTATTTGCTCAATGCCGCTGTTGTTAAGTGTGAACACAAAAATATCACTTTGTCCTTTTCCTTTTTTTACACCTCTGAGCACAAGTTTTTTTCCATCGTGACTGTATGAAAAGCCATTGATCTTTTCAAAGCCGGGCAAATTCCTAATGTTCTTTTCCTTGGAGTCTGTATCGTATGTGTGTATCACAAGCTGGTCCTTGAGCTCATAGATCATGGTCACAATGCGATTGTTAGGATGCCAGGCGATCAGCGGATAATTATAATCATCCATACGCTCTAGTTTTGGACCAAACTTAAGGATACGTGTAGCCTTTTTTTCCTCAAGATTTTTAATGTATACTTTGATCTGGCTTAGTTCATTGGTGGCATAAGCAACATTTTGCGCATCCGGACTAAGTTTCAACTGATAGTAATGTCTTGTGGCTCTGTATTTTTTAAGTATACTGTTGTTGTTAATAGGGGAGCTTCGCAGTGAATCTTTGGTCATATACAACCTTCTGTTTTGCGCATCCACAAAATCAAAGATCAGATTATCGAAGGAAATACCTATGACAAACAGGAAAGCATAATCAGGTGAACTGTTGACACGCGTCATGAACAGTAAATTTGGAATGTAGGACTCCCCGTGCATATCAACAATATAATGCCAAATGGCATGACCGGCATTAATGGCTTGTTTGCCTGTAAGCTTATTGAATTTGTTGATGCTGTTGTTCTTTAATGCGTCATACAGCACATTGTCGTAATAACTGTTCCATCCTTCAGACAGATATTGCACAAGACCTTTTGTATACCACTCCGGAATATTGAGCAAGGTGCTGTTCCTTACCATTTCTCGGGCATTGCCACCATAGAGGATCTGTGTGATCATCAATTCAGCAAGGGCCGCACGTATCTGTTTATCAAGTTCGGCATGACTTCCGTTGAAGAACACAAAGATCTTATCGCCAATGATCTTGGTAGTTCCTCCAATGTTTGAGGATTCATCATTGTTCAGTCCAATGTTGCTTTGCTTGAAATCATTTTGGTTGTTGTAAACGATCACATTTACCTTGTCTTCCATCTGATATTCAAGACGCTTTTCAAGGATAGGCAATTGATTGTTCACTGAAACTGACACATATTTAGCGATCTCGTTGCCACCGGCGTAAAAGTAAACCCTGTAGCGTTCGTAGTCAAAATACGTCCAATTGAAAGGCTGGTATTGGATACGGTTTTTCCCGAAATCCATTTGCATTCCATAATAGAATTGTGCCTGAGTTTTAAAAAACAGTGCAAATAACAAAACGAGTATGTAACACGATGCTTTTTTGAGCATAACCAAGGCTTATAAAAGTACTAAAAATTAGCGTAGATAACAATTCCCGCCTATTTTGAACCCTCTTTTTAAGGTCTTTTCACAATAAATTTATTCCTGAAAAGAATTGTTCCGTCTGTTAACCAAATGATATACAGTCCATCATTGAGGTCCGAGATAGGAACGTCTGCCCTGTCTGCTTTAACGTCCAACAATAATGGTTTTAGTTTTACCCCATGCTGATTGTAGATGTGGCCTTCTAAAAAGCCACCACCATAATTGATGAATTTTAATCCAATTTGCGATTCTGTAAACACAGGATTAGGGAAGATGAGTAAACTTGACTGAGGGCCTTGAGCTCCAACATAGATCCGCTGGGGCTGCGACATTTCATAGCCCGGGATATTCACCTTGTAAAAATTGGTCATGTTGTATGTAGGGCCACCATGCAGATATGAGTAGGACTCATCCACATTCTGATCACCACAAATACCTACATAAGAATATACCGGGATGTAATTGACAGAATCGGTACTGTGAAGGATCTCATATCCGGGGCAGGTTTGTCCGGCGCGTAACGAGAACCTGACAAGCACTTGTGATGCCGTTGATTGATTTTGACTGGTTACTAGGCTAACATTGAAGTTATAGATACGCTGGGAGATCGCTTGACCAATGCACAAGATGAAAGCAAATATGAAAAGACGAGTTCTCATTCTTCTTGAATCCAAACGGGATAGCTGCGCAAATTATTGTATATCATTAAAACATATGTCCCCTTTTTTAGTTTTAATTTTTTGAAATTAACTTTTAGTGAATTGTTCCCTTTTTTTAGGGCCTTTTTCTCACAGACCTTCTTCTCAAAACCTGGCTCTGTAGCCTTATAAATAAAGGCAGAGTAGGTGCCTTGCTCCAAAGCGTTGAATTCGATTTGCGTCTTTTTTGAGTAAACAAATGGATTTGCATTGGTATATGTGATGTTTAATGAATCTGTGGTGTTTTTTAACAAGTCATCAGTAAGCAATGCGGTATATACACCTAAATTCTTTTTTTCATCCATTTGCATCCACATAGGCCTAATGATGCCATTAAGCGCTGACACACCTATGTAATCACCAAAAAAGCCCTCCTTATGTGGGGTAAATGAACGCTCGTTCACTTTGTGATGAGAAAATGTTTTACCTCCATCTCTGCTCACACTTAAAAACACATCTGTCAGATTGCTGTTCACGTGGTTCCTTCGGTCGTAATATAAAAAATACAAATACCCATTACTTTGGTCAATTGTGAAATGGGGCATGAATTGTTGTTTGTGATTTGGGTAATAGGTCAGCAAGATCCTGTCACTCCAGCTATCTCCGCCATCATCGCTATACATCAAGAACACATCCTTGTTGGTCTTCCCAAACTTTGCGTCGCTCCAGCAAATATATACTCTGCCCTTGTATGGCCCATTGCTGTTATCACAATCAGTGAAGGGTAAACCATTTGCTCTGAACAACCCGTCAATTGAGCAATCCCAGCCATCAGGGATGCTGTCTAGTATTTTTTCCTTTGGCATCCAGGTGTTCCCATTATCTATTGACCTGTTGAATACAAGTCCCTTAGGCCCCGCCCATGCGACATAGATCTCTCCCTTGGGTCCTATACATGGCACGGCGCCTTCTACAGTATTATCACTATCAATGCAATCACCTGTGTAGTAGCTGATCTTTTGTGGTTCTGTCCATGTTCTGCCGCCAACTGATGATCTTGCATAGCGTATAATGGAGGAGTCTTTCGGATCCTTGCTTTCGTATTTATCAAATTGGGTCCAGCAAACATGGATCTCGTTTGTTTTTCGGTTCACCGCTGCCCAGTGTTTATCCTGCACTTTCTTTCCTGACTTGCCAAAGGCATAACAATTCGGATAAGTTAATCCATGGTCATCTGAGCGATTGATCACAATACGGTCTACCCAACTTCCATCCGGAGTGATCTTAGGGAAAGGATTGGAGAGATGCATGTAATACGCTACCTGTGCGGTATCCCAAAAAAGTACAGGATCTCCCCACACATTGAATTCATGACATTTCAATACTTTTCGCGTCCAGGTTAAGCCTCCGTCATGGCTGTAATAATAACTTGCCAGATTGGCACCGGCGATGATCTCGTTGGTGTTTTTAGGGTTAATGGCAATGCTAACTTCCTCAGGCTCCATGGCCGTGCTGATAAGCACATTTTTGAACTGAGCCCATGTGTTCAAATTCGCCAAACCCGCCAATATCAAGCACAAATAATGTTTGAACATGTTTTTTAAAAGCAATTAAAAACATAAATTTACAACTTATTTAAAAGCTATGGAAAGAAACACCATTACCAGTTACATTGGCGGCAACAAAGACAGAATGTTGAATGAGTTGCTTGATCTATTGAGGATACCATCAGTTAGCGCTGATCCTAAATACAAGCAGGATGTTTTAAAAACTGCGGAAGCAGTGAAGCAACGTTTGGTAGAGGCCGGTGCCGACAATGTGGAGATCTGCACAACCAAAAGATATCCGGTGGTATATGGTGAAAAGATCATTGATCCAGGCAAACCAACTGTAGTAGTTTACGGACACTATGATGTGCAACCTGCTGATCCACTGGAGCTATGGGATTCTCCTCCGTTTGAACCTGTGATCAAGACGACAGCGATACATCCTGATGGAGCAATTTTCGCCAGAGGATCATGTGATGATAAAGGGCAGATGTACATGCACGTGAAAGCTTTTGAGACCATGATGAAGACCAACACCTTGCCTTGCAATGTGAAATTCATGATCGAAGGTGAGGAAGAAGTTGGATCTCCAAGCTTGGGTCCATGGATCATGGAGAACAAACAGAAATTAAAAGGAGACATCATCCTTATCTCAGATACATCGCTGATTGCGAATGATACACCAAGTATTGATACTGGATTAAGAGGACTTGCCTATATGGAAGTTGAAGTGACAGGTCCGAACCGTGACCTTCACAGTGGTGTATATGGAGGTGCTGTTGCGAATCCGATAAACGTGTTGTGCAAGATCATTGCTTCTTGCCATGATGAGAATAAACACATCACGATCCCTGGGTTCTATGATGATGTGCTTGAATTGAGCAAGGCAGAAAGAGAAGAAATGGCAAAGGCACCATTTAGTTTAGATGAATACAAAAAGGATCTGAATATTGATGATGTATATGGTGAAAGCGGATACTCAACGATCGAAAGAGCCGGTATTCGTCCTACTCTTGACGTGAATGGAATTTGGGGAGGGTATATAGGTGAAGGTGCTAAAACAGTTTTACCAAGCAAGGCCTTTGCAAAAATCAGCATGCGTTTAGTGCCAATCCAAAATTCAGACAAAATAAGCGCCTTGGTCCAAAAGTATTTTGAAAGCGTGGCACCTAAAGGTGTTAAAGTTGTGGTGAAGCCTCATCACGGAGGTGAGCCCTTTGTAGTAAGTCCTGAGAACCCTGCCTATATTGCTGCAAGCAAAGCAATGGAGGAAACCTATGGCAAGAAGCCTGTTCCAACCAGAGGAGGGGGAAGTATTCCTATTGTAGCTTTGTTCAAGAAAGAACTTGGCTTGGATAGTATATTGTTCGGTTTTGGTCTGGATAGTGATGCTTTACATTCACCTAACGAGCACTACGGACTTTTCAATTACTACAAAGGCATAGAAACAATTCCATTGTTCTATAAGCACTATTCTCAGTTGTTCAGCAAATAATGGATGCAAGCAGTATCATAGGTTCAGCAGGCGTGAGTCTGTTGTTGCTTGCGTTCGTGCTTAACATCACAAACAAACTTAATTCTGAAGCTACTGCATATTTGGTATTAAATGTGTTGGGAGCTTTGCTGGCCGGCATCAGTAGTTATCTTATCTCGTTTTGGCCGTTTGTGATCCTGGAAGGTGTTTGGATGTTTGCCTCACTAGTGCCATTGATCAAAAAACTTGTGAAATGAAAAATACGATCGTTTTTATTTTTGCCGTGCTGACTATCCTCTTTTCTTCCTGTAAAGATTTCAAGGAAGCAGAGCGTACCGGAGTTCATGGATTTAAGGTGAATTCAATTAACATGAGTGGCATGGAGGCTGATATTGTATTAGGGATAAAGAATCCCAATGCCATCGGATTCTCTATATATCCAAGTGAATTCGATGTGAAACTTGCCGGCATTGGATTAGGCAAGGCAAAACTTAAAAGAAGGGTTCATATTGATGCAAATACCGAAAAGGATTACACTTTTCATTTGAGCAGCAGCTTTAAGGACTTGAATTTAATGGAGGTGATGAAACTTGTGAACTCCGGTGGTGGTGGAGGATTGATTCAGGTTAAGGGGAATTTAAAAGCAGGGAAATTCTACCTGAAGAAGAATTTCCCTGTGAATCTTTCTGAATCGCTGAGGTGATCTATTTACCTTTTTTTCCGCCTGTTTCAGCTGCAGCACCCACAGTAGCAAGAGCTTCAAGGTCACGGTCAAAGAAGTACAATCCGCCTTTATCGTCTCCGATCAACTTTAATTTGTCAACAATCTGACGAGCCAAAGCCTCCTCTTCAATTTGTTCGCTAACGTACCACTGAAGAAAATTGTGTGTGGTGTAGTCTTTTTCCTTTAAAGTGATCTCAACTAAATTGTTGATCTCGTTGGTCACTTTCATCTCATGTTTAAGAATTTCTTCAAACACTGCCTTAACTGATTTGAATGTAACTGGAGGTTGTTTCAATGCAGGAACAACGCCATGTCCACCGCGCTCATTCACGAACTTGATCAGCTTTAACATATGCATACGTTCTTCATCAGCATGGCCGTAAAGGAATGTAGAAATTCCGTTAAGGCCTTGTGTTTCTGCCCAGCTGGCCATTGCCAGATAATATTGTGAAGAAGAAGCTTCTAATTCAATTTGCTTATTTAAAGCAACACTTACTTTAGATGATAACATAATTGTAATTTTTTACAAAGGTACTAAATAATAATTTCATTGGCATTCCAAATGCTACCTGATCTTGATCAGGACAATTTTTGGAGCGCCTGACGAAGTTTTTCGATGGCCTCACTTACATCTTCCATTTTACAGGTGCCAACAGACAGACGGTACCAAGATGAATTATCGGATGCACCAAAAGCGTAAAATGGGACAATGGCCATTTTGGCTTCATCAAGAATATATTTGGTAACATCTTTTGTGGTTGCAAGTACTTGTCCGCCTGAAGTTTTTTTACCGTGCAATGCAAGCTGAACAGTAAGGTAAATGGCAGCTTGAGGCGCAATGGCATTAACTCCCAGGCCTTCATTCTTCAGTTCCATAAAGCCTTTGTAAAAACCTTCGAGTCTGTCATTGATCTTTTGTTTTTGTACCTCCAGGAATTTGGTGTAGGCATCAACATTCATGAGGTATTTGGCTGAGGCAACCTGTTCAGCTTTTGGTGCCCATGCGCCAATGTGCGTAAGAATGGCCTTTATCTTATCGATGATGAATTGAGGTCCCATGCTCCAGCCCACGCGAACGCCTGTGGCAGCAAGGGATTTGGAAATACCATCAACATATACAGTATAATCTCGCATTTCTGGACGAAGTGTTACAGGATTGTAATGTTTGATATTGCCATACGTTAGTTCCCAATAGATCTGATCATACATCAGGTAAACAGGCTTGGCGTTAGGGCCGCGACGTTTGTTCTCACTTAAGATAAGGTCACAGATCTCTTCAAGCCCCTCTTTGCTGAATACAGTGCCGGTAGGGTTTTGGGGAGAGCATAAGGCCACCAGGGATGCTTTTTGAATATGTGGTGCAATGTCTTTTGCTGATGGCATAAAGTTATTTTCAGGAGTAGCTTCAATAACAACCATATTGGCACCATTCAGATAAGAGTAATGGTTGTTGTTCCATGAAGGTACAGCAAAGATCACTGTATCATCCTTATCAACCAGTGTTCTGAAGATGCTGTAAATAATAGGACGCGCTCCTCCGGCGATCAGGATCTCAGAGGGCTTATAAGATAAATGACAACGTTTCTCGAGCAATTGACTCACGGCAGTGCGAAGCTCAAGCATCCCATCCGCAGGTGGGTAATTGGTTTGCCCCGCATTGTATTCTTCAATTATGGATTGTTTCAATTCTTCAGGGATCGGGAATACGTTAGGATTAAAATCACCAATGGTTAAATTGTAGATTTTCTCTCCTTGTTTGATTTTTTCGTTCACCTCTCCGGCAAGCTTGATGATTTCGGAACCGATAATGTTTTCGGCAAGTTTTGAAACTTTCATGTGATTATAAATTTGCGCCGCTAACTTAAGTTTTTATCCAGAAACGCAGACGAAATGTTAAAAACTGGTAGTTTTATTCTTCTAAAATCTAAAAGCTTTTAATTTTAGACTTCAAAAATCATCCATTCGTCTAAAACAATTTAATATTTAGAAACCTTTCCTGAATTTTAAGGTAGAAGAAGTATAAACAATAACTTTGATTTATGAAGCGTTTACAGTTGGAAGATCTTTCGAGAGAATTAGGCTATTCGAAAACTTTAATTTCGATGGTTTTAAATGGCAAGGGTAGCCTGTACGGAATCAGTAAATA
>DAISHL010000010.1:0-17228 GCA_036822555.1 Bacteroidota bacterium
AAAGTCTGCCATTACAAAAGCCATCGAAGAAATTGAGAAACGCGGACTTGGAAAAGGCTAAGTGAATTACCGATTGCGCGATGCTGGGTTTGGTCGCCAGCGCTTTTGGGGAGAACCAATTCCTATCTATTATAAAGATGGGATACCTCATGCCTTAGATCAATCAGAACTTCCTTTGGTATTGCCTGAGGTAGATAAATATCTGCCAACAGAAGATGGAGAACCTCCTTTGGCCCGTGCCAATAATTGGAAATACAAAGCACAATACGATTACGAACATTCAACCATGCCGGGCTGGGCAGGTAGCAGTTGGTACTTTTTAAGGTACATGGACTCTGCGAACAAAGCAGAATTTGTTGGAAAGGATAAGGCAGACAATTGGAAGAATGTTGACCTATACATTGGCGGAAGCGAGCATGCCACCGGACATTTATTGTATGTTCGCTTTTGGACCAAGGCCTTGAAAGACCTCGGTTTTATTGGCATTGACGAGCCTGCGAAAAAGTTGATCAATCAAGGGATGATCCAGGGAAGAAGTAATTTTGTTTATAGATTTTCTTGGAGTCTCAAAGGAGAAGTTTTCGATCATAAAAAACTACCACCAAATTTTGTCTCTAAAGGTGTTTTAAACAACCAAGAATTATTAAAAGACAATATTAATTCTACTCTCGAATCTAACGGAATTAAAAATGTGACAATTTGGAATCCAGAAGGGTATAAATTTACTTCGATGAATGTTGATGTTAACATTGTACAAAATGATATTCTGGATAAGGAGGCGTTTAAAAAATGGCGCGATGACTTTAAAAATGCCGTTTTCATCACAGAAGAGAATGGTGATTACATCTGTGGTGTTGAAGTAGAAAAAATGTCTAAGTCAAAATGGAACGTGGTTTCCCCTGACGACATGTGCGAAAAATATGGCGCGGATACATTGCGTTTGTACGAGATGTTCCTCGGTCCGCTCGAATTAAGCAAACCATGGAATACCAATGGAATCACCGGAGTGAATGGTTTCCTGAAAAAACTTTGGCGCTTGTTCTTCCAGGGCGGAAGCCTTAACATCAGTGAAGATGAAGCCACCAAAGCAGAACTTAAGACACTGCACAAGACCATTAAGAAGATCACTGAAGATATTGAGCGTTTCTCATTCAACACTTCCGTGAGCAATTTCATGATCTGTGTGAACGAGTTGACCGATCTTAAATGTAATAAACGAAGCGTGCTTGAACCGTTGTTGGTGCTTATTTCCCCTTACGCTCCGCACATCACGGAAGAACTATGGAGTTTATTGGGCCATAAGGAAAGCATCTCTACTGTTGCCTTTCCATTGTTCAATGAAGCATACCTGATAGAAGACAATTTCAATTATCCGATCTCATTCAACGGCAAAACACGTTTCAATTTGGAATTGCCTGCAACCCTTGGCGCAGCAGAGATAGAGAAGATCGTTCTCGAAAATGCACAATCTCAGATATACTTGGAAGGAAAAGCGCCTAAAAAAGTGATCGTGGTTCCAAAAAAGATCGTAAATATTGTAATTTAACCATGCATAAACTCCTAGCCATACTAGTTTGTTTTCTTGGTGTTCACTTAAAAGCACAAACCGCCTTCGCCATAGAGAACAACGAAGTAAAGTTGCCGTCTCCCATTGTTTTTAAAACGGGAACTGCCGAACTCAAAACAGAAGAGAGCAAAGCTGCACTTGAGCATATTAAGGCCTATCTCGAAGCCAAATCATACATTACAATGATGCGGATCGAAGGCCATGTATCATCAAATGGTAAATCACAAGACGAACAAACATTGAGCGAACAGCGTGCCAAGGCCGTTTACGATTGGCTGATAAATAATGGCGTTGAATGCAAGCGATTGTTGGCCGTTGGATTTGGCAGTACAAAGCCATTGGCAGATAATTCAAATCCTGAAGGCAGATCTCAAAACAACCGAATACAAGTGATCAATGCTGAATTGAGGAACAAGGCCATTGGCGGAATGCCGTTGGATGGTGGCGGTAATGTAATTAAAACCTGCAGATAAAGATGTTTGGCAAGATCATTAATATTGGCGTTCACCCTGAACTGGATACTTACCAAAAAAGGGAGACACGTGTACTGAATGTGATCGCTGCCGTAGTGTTTTTTGGATTGTTAGTTGGGGCCACCAATGTATTCTTTTTGGGCGAGCAATATCCATGCATTTTCAATTCTTCTGTTGGTGTATTTACTTCTCTGATATTGTATTTCAATCACAAACGTTGGTATATGGCAGCCTCATACGCACTTGTGATCACCATGGTATTTACATTAACCTATGTATCCAATTATTATGAACGATCCACGGGTACCATGGCATACTTCTTTCCTGTTATCTTCTGCATTGCCCTGTTGCACAATCCAGATAAACCAAGGTATCATTTGGTGATCAACATGGTTTTGATCCTAATTGGATTTATCATATCGCAAAGTTTCCAGCTTTCGTTCATCAAACAAGGTGAGTTTACAGAGGCGCAGATCATACTGCTACGTTATTACAACATTTACTTTAGCGTGAGTATAACCATTGCCATGGCGTTCCTTCTTATCCAACAGGTGAACAAGCAATACAAAGAATTGAATGCCCTCATTCATAAACTCGAAGAAAATCAGGCCATAGTGTCCGCCTCCTTGAAAGAGAAAGAGATCCTCATTAAGGAATTACAGCATCGCGTTAAGAATAACATGGCTATCTTAATTGGCCTGTTCAATTTTCAAAGAGAAAGCAGCAATAATGAGGAAGTGAAGAACGCACTCACTGAAGCCAAGAACCGTGTGCTCAGTATTGCCATGGTGCATCAGCATTTATACGGAAAAACTGACCTCTCAAAGATCAATTTGAAGAACTACATTTCAGAGTTAACAGATGAAGTGGTGAACAGTCATCCGCTATACGCAAATGCGCAAATACAAAAGGATATGGAAGATGTTACTGTTGATATTACCAAAGCAATTCCAATAGGCCTGATCATAAATGAGGTGTATACAAATTCATTCAAACATGCCTTTAAGGAACAAGGGATCTCTCCTGAATTTAAAATAGGATTGCATCTTATAAACCAAACTGTTCATCTTACGCTAAACGACAATGGCATTGGTTTTCCTGAGACCATTATCACAAACAGTAACTCATTGGGACAAAACCTTATGGAGTCTCTAACCGATCAAATTGACGGTAAAATTAGCTTTACCAACCGCTCCGGAGCCTTGGTTGCGTTGAGCTTTCCTGCATAATCCATCCCTTTAGGCGTTTTTACCTGATTATAGCCTAAAAACGGTTAAAATCCTTAATTTTATAGCCTAATTTTACCTTATGTTACGTTCACATACTTGCGGCGAATTGCGCGCCACTGACATCAACAAAACTGTGACCCTTAGTGGTTGGGTACAAAAAAGCCGTGACCTTGGCGGTATGACCTTTATTGATCTGCGCGACCGTTATGGCATTACTCAGTTGGCCTTCAACATGGACTGGAATAAAGAATTATGTGAGCACGCACGCAAAGTGTCGCGCGAGTTTGTACTTCAGGTAAAAGGCACGGTGATTGAACGTGAAAGCAAGAACAAGAACAATCCAACCGGAGATATAGAAATTAAAGTTGAAAGCCTGAATATACTTAATGAGGCCATCACTCCTCCATTTACAATTGAAGATGAGACCGATGGCGGAGATGAGCTTCGTATGAAGTACAGGTATTTAGATCTCAGACGCAGTGCCGTTCGCAAGAACCTTGAATTACGTCACCGTTTGGCTATTGAAACAAGAAATTATTTGGATAAACAAAGCTTTCTGGAAGTTGAGACTCCTGTGTTGATCAAATCTACACCGGAAGGTGCACGTGATTTTGTGGTACCAAGCCGAATGAACCAAGGACAGTTCTATGCCTTACCTCAGAGTCCGCAAACCTTCAAACAATTATTGATGGTGAGTGGTTTTGATAGATATTATCAGATCGTGAAGTGTTTTAGAGATGAGGATCTTCGTGCAGACCGTCAACCTGAGTTCACGCAAATAGACTGTGAAATGAGCTTTGTGGAGCAAGAAGACATTTTACAAACCTTCGAAGGATTGGTTCGCCATTTGTTCAAGACCGTGAAAGGCATAGATATCCCATCCCTGCCACGCATGAGTTATGCCGATGCCATGAAATACTACGGAAACGATAAGCCCGATACACGATTTGACATGAAATTCGTGGAGTTGAATACCGTTGTAAAAGGAAAGGATTTTAAAGTATTTAATGAGGCTGCATTTGTTGTAGGAATCTGTGCAAAGGGCGCTGCTGAATACACACGTAAACAACTGGATGAATTGACAGAATTTGTAAAACGTCCTCAAATTGGTGCTACAGGTTTGGTGTATGCACGTTACAATGCCGATGGCACTATTAAATCAAGCGTTGATAAATTTTATACAGAAGAGGATCTGAAAAAATGGGCTATTGCATTAAATGCACAACCAGGAGATCTGATGTTGATCTTGGCGGGTGATGAAGACAAAACGAGAAAGGCCATGTCGGAGTTACGTTTAGAAATGGGAACCCGCTTAGGCCTGCGTGACAAAAATACCTATTCGTGTTTATGGGTGATCGATTTCCCATTGTTAGAATGGAATGAAGGCGATCCTAATCTTCCAGAATCGTTGCGTGGTCGTTGGGTAGCGAAGCACCATCCATTTACTTCTCCAAAGCCTGAGGATATAGAACTGCTTTCAAAAGATCCGGGTGCAGTGAGGGCCAATGCTTATGATATTGTTATCAATGGCGTAGAGATCGGCGGTGGAAGTATCCGAATATTCAACAAAGACCTTCAGGCGAAGATGTTTGAAGTATTAGGCTTTACCAAAGAAGAAGCGCAAAAGCAGTTTGGTTTCTTAATGAATGCCTTTGAATTTGGTGCGCCGCCTCATGGTGGTATTGCCTTAGGATTTGATCGTTTATGCAGTATGTTTGGCGGAGTAGATAGTATCAGAGATTTTATTGCCTTCCCGAAGAACAACTCCGGCCGCGATATGATGATCGACAGCCCAAGCGAGATCAGTGATGAACAACTGAAGGAACTGGGGGTCAAGATCTGATCAGTGAGCTAATTCGATCCGATAATGGTTCTTTAACTTCAGTTCCATTATCAATTCACTATCTGTAAGTTTTTTTACGGTCCAATTGTAATGCCAATTGCTATGCCCTAAATATTCCTCAGGGCAAAACAAATTCCTGCAATGAATGGCATCACCATTTACTACGCCAAATTGATTCTTGTAGGTTTTATAGTAATTCATGTCTGAAAAGGTTAAGATCCTTTTCTTTTTGATACTGTCAAAACTTGTGTAATATTCATACAAATACGTGGAGGAGCGAAAATGTTCGTCATCATTGTTCTCCCTGTAAAAAATAACATACTCGCTGTAATACGTTGGCCACTTGGACGGTCCCTTGATCAAGGTGGTGGAATCAATTCCATTGACAACAAACTTCTTTAAGCCCCAGGATTTTCTGGCACCATCGCTATTGGACCCAAGTAATTTGAATTTCGAACGAAATACCTTTCCGCCTTCATCAAACTTTTTACACCTTGATAAAAACAGTATTAAAAAACAAACGCAAATGGTACTAAAAGATTTGTACATAAATATAACTTTATCAAATATAAAAGAAATTGACAATCATGGCGCTGTCGTTTAACGCACCTGCAATTTCTTTTGCCTTTAATAAATAATTCTCTGCCTTTTTTAATAAGTTCACATCCATCATTACCCTGCCCAAATACAAGCTCGATTCATAGATCAAGTGCTGATCCATAATTGTTTCAGCCAATTTGAGAGCCTTGGCATACACCTTCACAGCATCTTTCATTCTATTGTCAAATAGATACAGCTGACCCATTTTATGATAGGCGAGAATTCGAAATGTGTCCTCACGCGAATGCTCATAATACCATAAAGCTTTAATGAAATGCTTTTCTGCTTCCTTAAAGCGCAATTTATTCATGATAAGAACTCCCTTTTTTATCTCATAATCGCCAAGGCTTGAAAAATCCAACTTCTCTTTGAAATAGCGTTCTCCCTTAAGAAATAACTTGTGTGCTCCAAGATCATCATTTTGATAAAGAATAAATAAGCCGAAGATGTGATTCAGGTGCGCTAATTGTTCTTCATGCCTTTCAGTGGCCGACTGGCGCATTGAATCGAGTCTGTTTCTGGCATAATTAGGGTCTTTAAATACTATGGCGTAGGTTTTATAAAGCAATTTTTGCCAGTCATTATATTCCCTCTTCAATGCACTCGAGACTTAAAATGCCGAGTATATAAAAAGATGAACGAACATAAACGAAATGTATATTCGTTTACTTCGTATTAATGAGCAATCTGTTTTAAATAACGCCAACCCCTAAATATTTTAGCTTTTGCAAGGTGATTAAAAATTAAGCAAACTGCAAAATATTTTTGAAAATTCCTTGCAGGTGATTGTAACCTTAAAAGCAAAAAAAAGCTGTCGCAATGCGACAGCTTAATACAAATTTTACACTTCTATTACAATATCAGCATGGCATCACCATAGCAGTAGAAACGGTACTTTTCCTTGATCGCTTCTTAATACGCTTTCATCACTAGATCATTTCCACAAAAGGCGCATACCATCATTAACAAAGTGCTCTCAGGCATATGGAAGTTAGTGATCATACAATTGGCCACGCTGAAATCATATGGCGGGAAAATGAACTTGTTAGTCCAACCTACATATGGGTTCAAATGCCCTGTTGTTGATACTGAAGATTCTACAGCACGCATCACTGTAGTTCCAACCGCACATACCTTCTTCTTCTTGTCCTTAGCCGCATTCACGATCTTGCACGTATCGCTGCCGATCAACACTTCTTCACTTTCCATTTTATGTTTGGTAAGATCTTCCACCTCAACAGTACGGAAAGTACCTAAACCAACGTGTAATGTTAATGGGGCAAATTGAACACCCTTGATCTCCAACTTCTTTAATAACTCACGGCTAAAATGCAAGCCTGCTGTTGGCGCGGCAACCGCACCTTCGTTCTTTGCGAATACTGTTTGGTAACGATCCACATCAGACTCCTCAGCCTTACGCTTAATGTATTTTGGTAGTGGTGTTTCACCAAGATCATGCAGTATCTTCCTGAACTCTTCGTAGCTGCCGTCATACAAGAATCGTAAGGTACGGCCACGAGAAGTTGTGTTATCGATAACCTCAGCTACCAAGGCATCGTTGTTCTCACCAAAGTATAATTTATTACCAATACGTATCTTACGAGCAGGATCAACCAACACATCCCATAAACGGCTCTCTGTATTCAACTCACGCAATAAGAACACTTCGATCTTTGCACCGGTCTTTTCTTTGTTCCCATACATTCTTGCAGGAAAAACCTTGGTGTCGTTCAACATCATTACATCACCCTCATCGAAGTAATTCAAAATATCCTTGAATTTTTTGTGAGTAATCTTTCCTGTCGCACGGTCAACAACCATCAAACGTGCATCTTCACGATTTTTTGCAGGATACTCTGCCAATAACTCCTTTGGCAGATTGAACTTGAACATGGATAATTTCATAGGTTCTCTTTTATTTTTAATTGTCCTATGGAATTCGCCGAAAGGCTCATTTCATAGATCTTGTTTTTATTTTAATGTAAGACTATGAAATGATGTTGGAGGGCAAATTTGGCTCCGGAACCGGAACCGCAACAGCATTTGCATAATCTTACGGGATTATACAATTTATTTTCTTAACCGTTCAAGGCCTCTGCACCTGCAACGATCTCAAGGATCTCTTTGGTGATGGCAGCCTGACGGGCTTTGTTATAAGTGATCTTTAATTCTTTTTGCATAGCGCTGGCGTTATCGGTTGCCTTGTGCATGGCAGTCATACGTGCACCATGTTCGCTTGCAAATGAATCTAATAATGCTTTATAGAATTGTGTCTTTAAAGAACGAGGAATAAGGTCGTTGATAATAAATTCCTTGCTTGGTTCAAACTCATAATCAGCTTTTGCTGAAGATGCATTTGAAGAAGCTGCCACAGGTAAGAACTGCTCAGAAACAGCTATCTGTACTGCGGCATTCTTGAATTGATTATACACCAACACTACCTTATCAAATTGCTTTGCAGTGAATGAATTCATTACTTGCTCAGCAAAAGGGGCAACATTCTCAAAAGTTAGTTTATTGAAAAGGTCATTACCATTATGAGGAAGATCGTTACCCATAATGATGTGTGAAGTTCTTTTGAACGCATCTTGTACTTTTTTTCCAACAGGAAGTACAGTTACATTGTATCCTTGATATTCTGTAGAGATCAATGACCAGGTCTTTTTGATAATGCTGGAATTGAAGGCGCCGGCCAAACCACGATTCGAAGAAATAGCAACGATCAATACGTTCTTTCCGGATACTTTACGCGCATATGCATTTTCTGAAGCATCTACACTTGCACTTACATTCTCTAAAATCTCTTTTAGTTTGTTGGCATATGGACGCATTTGAACAATAGCATCCTGTGCACGTTTCAACTTAGCAGCACTCACCATTTTCATGGCACTTGTGATCTGCATGGTTGATCCAACTGATACGATCCTGTTTCTTACCTCTTTTAAATTTGGCATTTCCGTTTACAAAATTAGTTCAAGAATTAAAGTTTCGGTGTTGATCAACCGAAACTTTAACGTTTATTAAATTAATTGTATTTAGCTAATAGATCCTTCGCGCAAGCTTCCAATGTATTAGTGATCTCATCAGTATATTGACCGGCCTTTAATGCATCAAGCGTTGATTTATGTTTACGCTCCATTGCATCCAAGAATTCCTTTTCAAATTCACGTACCTTGTTCACAGGAACCTGACGTAAGAAGTTCTTAGTACCTAAATAAATGATGGCGATCTGTTGTTCAACGCGTAAAGGAGAGAATTGAGCTTGTTTCAAGATCTCCACGTTACGTGCACCTTTATCAAGGATAGATTTGGTTGCAGCATCCAGGTCAGAACCGAATTTCGCAAACGCCTCTAATTCGCGGTATTGCGCCTGGTCTAATTTTAATGTACCGGCAACCTTTTTCATTGATTTAATTTGAGCGTTACCACCTACACGAGATACAGAGATACCTACGTTGATAGCTGGACGAACACCAGAGTTGAACAAGTTCGACTCTAGGAAGATCTGACCATCTGTAATTGAGATCACGTTAGTTGGGATATATGCAGAAACGTCACCCGCTTGTGTTTCAATGATTGGTAAAGCTGTTAATGAACCACCACCTTTAACGATCGGTTTTAATGACTCAGGAAGATCGTTCATGTTCTTAGCGATATCATCAGAAGCATTGATCTTAGCAGCACGCTCTAATAAACGGCTGTGAAGATAGAACACGTCACCAGGATAAGCTTCACGTCCTGGAGGACGGCGTAATAATAAGGATACCTCACGGTAAGCAACCGCTTGTTTTGAAAGATCATCATATACGATCAATGCCGGACGACCGGTATCGCGGAAGAACTCACCAATTGCAGCACCTGCAAATGGAGCGTAGAACTGCATTGGCGCAGGATCAGAAGCATTCGCTGCAACGATCACAGTATACGCTAAAGCACCATTCTCTTCCAATGTACGCAATACGTTCGCTACTGTTGATCCTTTTTGACCAATAGCAACATAGATACAGAATACAGGCTTGCCTGCTTCATAAAATTCTTTTTGGTTAATGATTGTATCCAAACAAACGGCAGTTTTACCAGTTTGACGGTCACCGAGCACAAGCTCACGCTGACCACGCCCATTTGGGATCATGGCATCAACCGCTTTAATACCGGTTTGCAATGGCTCATTTACCGGCTGACGGTAGATCACACCAGGAGCTTTACGCTCAATTGGCATTTCGTAAGTAGTTCCCTGAATTGGGCCTTTACCATCGATAGGATTTCCTAAAGCATCTACAACACGCCCTAACATTCCTTCACCAACTTTCAATGAAGCAATTTTTCCGGTACGCTTAACTGTACTTCCTTCCTTTAATCCATCGCTAGAACCTAACAATACCACACCTACGTTATCTTCTTCAAGGTTCAAAGTGATCGCCTGAAGTCCGTTCTCGAACTCAACCAACTCACCTGATTGCACCTTTGATAAACCATAGATACGAGCGATACCGTCACCTACTTCAAGTACTGTACCCACTTCTTCCAATTCTGCTTCGCTCTTAAAGCCAGATAATTGTTGTCTTAATATTGCAGATATTTCTGCTGGTTTTACTTCTGCCATTGTTTAATTTATTGAAACTGATTTGGTATTAAAATTCTTCTTTAAATTCTGTAACTGACGTGATACGCTGTTATCAACCTGCTTATCTCCAACACGCAACACAAAGCCACCGATCAATTCAGGGTTGATCTTTTCAACAAGTTCAACTTCTCCTGTAACATTCGCCTTAACAATGCTTAATGCCTTGGCTCTTGACGATTCGTCAAGTTTCACAGCTGATGTGATAACTGCTGTTGTAATATTCTTGTGCTTACGGTATTGTTCTACAAACGAATCAGCAATCTCAGGCAAAATGGTAGCGCGTTTTTTACGTGCAACCAATTCAAGATAACTATTGGTAAGTTTGCTTGTATTGGCAAAGAACAATGCCTGAAACACATCGATCTTCTTGTCCATTTTTACAACCGGACTTTTTAGAAACACCTGCAGGTCATGACTTGAAGCACATGTGTTCTTAATGAAGATCATATCATTATACACCTGCTCCAATTGATTTTTTTCAATGGCCAGATCCAATAATGATTTTGCGTATCTCGATGCAACGATCATGTTCTGTTGATTAATTTAAGTTAACGTCTTTCATTAAATTGTTCACCAACGATTTTTGTTTTTCGTCAGATGACAATTCAGATTTCAGGATCTTTTCAGCGATATCAATTGATAAGGTAGCAACCTGTGCCTTAAGATCAGCAATTGCTGCATTCTTTTCTGCAACAATTTGTTCGCGTGCAGTAGTTAAGATACGGTCAGCATCCTTACTTGCCTTTGACTTTGCTTCAGCAATGATAGCTTCCTTGGTGTCGCGAGCTTCCTTAAGTAACGCATCGCGCTCTGCACGTGCTTCAGCAAGGATCTTCTCGTTACCTGCCTTCAAGTTCTCCATCTCCTTCTTTGCAGCTTCAGCGCTTTTCAAAGCATTCTCAATTCCTAGCTCACGCTCCTTAATGGCAGACAAGATAGGTTTCCAGGCAAACTTACCCAATAAAACCAATAATAAGATGAAAACGATACTGGTCCAGAAGATCAAACCTACTCCCGGAGTTACCAACGCGTTTAAGATAAATAATGAGTTCATTTTTTAATATTTTTTAATGATAATAACAATTTAAAAACAAGGCCTCTTGCCAACCGCAAGAGGCGTTTGTTTTATTTCGACATTAAAGCCACTACCACACCGAACAAAGCAAAGCACTCAACAAGAGCGTCTGCGATGATCATTGTAGTTTGGATCTTTGAATGTGCTTCTGGTTGACGTGCAATAGCGTCCATTGCATGACCACCAATTTGTCCGATACCGATGCCGGCGCCAATTACGGCTAAACCTGCTCCGATTGCTGCGATACTTCCACCCATGGTTTTTTGTTTTTGTTTGTTATTATTTGTTTGTTAATGAGATGTTGCTTCTTCATGCGCATGCTCTTCATCATGATCGTGGCTAGCAGTAGCCGCACCAATGAATAAAGCAGTTAACATGGTAAAGATATATGCCTGTAAGAATGCTACTAAACACTCTAACACGTCAATGAATAATGCGAATGCTACAGATACAGGAGAAATTGCCAACGACTCAAAGAAGAAGATCAAACCAACCAAACTGATCACAATGATGTGACCTGCTGTCATGTTCGCGAACAAACGGATCATTAACGCGAATGGTTTTGTTAAGATACCTACAACTTCAATTGGAATTAAAATAGGCCATAACCATTTTGGAGCCGGAGGCATAAAGATGTGATGCCAGTATGCTCCGTTCGCATTCAAATTGGTAACGATCAAGGTAATAACCGATAATACCAAGGTAAAGGCAATGTTCCCTGTAAGGTTAGCGCCAATTGGAATTAATCCGAATACGTTATTCAATAAGATCAGGAAAAATACGGTCAATAAGTAAGGTACATATTTCTCATAACCGTGACCAATGTTTCCTTTGGCAAGGTCGTCACGAACAAACACGATCAATGGCTCAAAGAAAGACTGCTTTCCTTTTGGTGCACTGTTGATACCGGTAGTTTTATAAGCTTTTGCAATGGAAGTAAAGATCAGGATCAATACAATCGCAGAGATGAACATTTGTGCCACATTCTTTGTGATCGAGAAATCTAGAGGTGAATCATTCTTTACATGAACCTCGCTTCCGCTCATTTCTGTTTCTAAGAATTGACCATGCTCATTGGCTACATCTGATGCGTAATAGATCTTCTCCTCAAAATTCACAAAACGCTCACCGTTCTTTTCTACAACATGCATACCATGAGTATCGTGATGGAATTCTCCTGAAGAGAACATTACAATTCCAGCGTTGGTCTTCAAAATCACTGGCAATGGGATTGAAACCGCGTCATGACCTTCGCCAAACAAATGCCATGAATGCGAATCAAGAATATGCTCAAAGGCCACCTTAGTAATGTCCACTTTTTGCTCACCTTCATGAGCAGCCGGCCCATAATGCGCAGTTGAGTCATGTGAATCTTCAACTTCGGTAGGTTCTATGGCAAGTCCTGAAAAACTGAAAAAGAATAAAAGAGATAGGAAAAAGATAACCTTTGAACTCCTGAATATGTTGATTTTACTGGTCATTCGCGCTATTGATCTTACGGTTTCTTAATTTCGGGTGCAAATGTAGGCATATTTTGATGATTTACATAAATTTTTTTACACTGCTGTTGAAAATCATTTATTTTCGCAACCATTTGTTTTTCAATTAATTAAAAAATCTGACTGTTTTCCATTTATCCCTATTTTTGTAAAGCATTTTTTTAGAAAAAGATCATTATTACTCTGCTCAATAAACCGATAAATACAGAACTATGAATTACTGGCTAATAAAATCTGAACCATTTAAATACAGTTGGGACCAATTTCAAAAAGATAAACTGGCATGTTGGGATGGAGTGCGCAACTATGCTGCTCGTAATAATTTAAGGGCTATGAAAAAAGGCGACCTGGCCTTGTTTTACCACAGCAACGAAGGTTTATGCATTGTTGGTATTGCCAAGGTAGTAAAAGAGCATTATCAGGACCCCACAACTAAAGAGGAAGCTTGGGTAGCTGTTGATTTTGCACCTTATAAAGCCTTGAAAAAACCGGTTTTCCTTTCAGAGATCAAGGCTACACCTAAACTGAAGGATATGCAATTGCTTCGTTTATCCCGATTATCGGTAAGCGCGGTTACCAAAGAGGAATATGACTTCATACTTAAAATGAGTGAACACAAATAATGCATAAGACCACACTTTTTAAAAAAGGCAAAGTCAGCTTTTCTGATCAAGGAAAAGGTCGCGTAGTGGTGCTATTACACGGCTATCTAGGCTCTAAGGAGATATGGGAAAGAACGATCGCCAACCTGTCGAGGTCTTATAGGGTCATTGCCATTGATCTGCCGGGACATGGCGAAACAGATTGCTTTGGATATGTTCACTCCATGGAACTCATGGCCAAATGCGTTAAAAAAGTAATGGATAGCCTGAAACTTAAAAAGTATGTGATTGTTGGGCACAGCATGGGTGGATATACAGCACTGGCTTTTGCAGAGCTATTTCCTGAGACCATCAAAGGCATTTGCCTTATGAATTCCACAGCTTTGGCAGATAGTGAAGAAAAGAAAAAAGACAGAAGCAGAGCCATCAAATTAGTAAAAGCCGATAAAAAGGTTTACACCAAAAACACCATCAAGAATTTATTTGCGACTAAAAATCTTAAATACCTTAAAGATGAATTGAACTTTGCAAACAAAATTGCACAAGGCACTTCAAAACGCGGAGCCGTTGCAGCTTTAGAAGGCATGAAGGATAGACCAAACCGTGATATTATCCTTGGGGTGGTAGAATATCCTGTAATGATGGTAGTTGGCGAACTCGATAATATTTTGCCTTGGCAAACATTGATGGAACAGGCGGAGACCATTAAGAACAAACATCTGCTGTATTTAGAGCATGATGGACACATGAGCTTTTTGGAAAGCCCGAGAACAGTGAACAATGCCCTGCGCAAATTCTTAAGAAAATGCTTTTGAAACGTTAAAATTCATACACTAAACCGTTTTTTCCATCGACTAAAATCTAATTGCATATCTTTGGGACTTATTGCAATTTTCAATGAATACACTAAAGAAGTTTTTATTTTCGGGTTTGTTCCTTTTATTTATCAATGCTTTAACAGCTCAGGTCAATATCCGCGACAGATGGGACACATTGCATGCCAATGTTATCACCAACTTTCCTATTGACACCAGTTATTACACACAAACTGGTTCTTTGGGAATCGGGAACGATCTTTTAATATTCGGGGATTCGGTCATCATTGATCCGTTCTACATCAGTTCCTTCATTCACAGATTTAACCCAAGTACATTAAATTATTCCAAGATCTATTACCCAAAATCAGTAACGACAGAGGCATCTCACAGGATCTCTGCAATACACTGACCTCAATTTCTATGTTGATAGTGCGAAGATCAACCCTGGTACTTTCGTTTCTGTAAAGGAAAACATAGCGTTTGAAGAAGGAATAGTAACTGTTTACCCTAATCCTTCAAACGGTTATGTAACCTTAGAAGCAAGAATGAAAAAAGCAGAGTATGCCAAGATCAGCATTTCAGATATCAATGGCAAATTGATCAAAGTGTTGTTTGAGGACAATTCAATGTTCGTGGATGAGTTCAGGTCAACCATTGACCTGTCAGGATTTGATGCAGGTATTTACTTAATGGGTATAGAAATAGGCGTATCCAGAGGTTATACCAAACTTATTTTAACTAATTAGTTCAAGCTTTACTGAAATAAAAAGCCAACTTCAGTAGTTGGCTTTTTATATTTAAATTTGATCCTTGCATGATAGCGATAAGACCACATATTCTTTTACTTGCTTTGGTTCTGTCTGTTTCGCAATTATTATCCCAAACCTACAACTTCAGAAATTACAATACAGAACATGGCCTTTCACAATCCCAGGTACTCTCAATATTCCAGGACTCAGAAGGTTACATGTGGTTTGGGACTAACAGTGGTGGTGTTTCAAAGTTTGATGGTCATACATTTACCACTTACAATTCTTCCAAGGGACTGATAAACGATGTGGTATTCGCCATTTCCGAGAACAAAAACAATGAACTTTATTTTGCAACAGCCAAAGGTGTAAGCGTTTATAATGGGGTAAACTATGTGAATTTTAATGAAAAACAAGGTTTAAAAAACACTTTTGTTTTTAGGGATTTATGAGATGATGATAAAGTTTGGGTAGCAACTCAGGAAGGTGTATACATAATAAAAGACAAAAAAGTAGAACAATTTTCTATTGATAAGGATCTTGATCAAAGCGTTGTTACACGCATTTACAAAGACAGCCAAGGCAATGTATGGTTCGGCACATTTGAAAATGGTGTATTTCTCTACTCTAAAAATCAAGGGATCATTAAACATTTCACAACAAAGGATGGACTGACCAATAACAGTATTTACTCATTTGGCGAACGCAACAATGGAGATATTTTAGTAGGCACACAATATGGTCTAAGCATTATTGACAAGACTCATTCCATAAGAGTTGTAGAGGAATTGCCAACAAACAACAATATTTCAATTACTTCCATCTTACATGATAAAGATGATGTGTTCTATTTTGGCACACAAGCAGAGGGAGTGTTCAGATTTAGTTTTACAAAAAAAATTACCGAGATAGCTTTCAGTCTAAAGAATGGGTTAACCAAAAATCCAATTGAAGCATTGTACCGTGATAGAGAAAATAATCTTTGGATAGGTACAGATGGTTCTGGTGCTTACAAATACTTCAATAACAAATTTGTGTATTATAATAAATTGAATGGTTTACCAGAGTCGTATGTGAATGTTTGCGCTGAAGATGTAAATGCCAATTTATGGATCGCATTAAGGAGCAACGGCCTAATAAAGATCAACAAGGGCAGTGTTGAGAGCTTTACCTTCAATGTGAAGAACAAGAACACAATACCCGACAATAATATACAGGCTATATTGCCCTTAAAGGATGGGAGTGTACTTTTTGGCACTCAGGATGGATTATGTAAATATACCAACGGAAAATTCTCCACTTACGATATAGATAATTTCAGACATCAATACATCATTTCTCTCTATCAGAGCAGGAATGGTGTTATATGGATAGGCACCAACAATGGATTATACACATTTACTAACGGCAAAATACAGGAAGTAAAGGAAGTGAACGCCCTAAATAAAAATGGTAGCTTATTTCTCGTATTCTTTATCACAGAAGATAAACAAGGTGCTATCTGGATAGGTACTGAAAATGGAGTGATTCAATATAAAAACAATAGCATCAAACAATACAATTCTAATAACGGATTCATTAGTTCAGTTATTAATTGTGGACTTTTTGACACCAGAGGAAATCTTTGGTTAGGAACAGAAGAAGGCCTTTATTTTTATGATCATAATGAATTCAAAAAGATTGGGGCAGATTATGGTTTATCGAATTCGTATATTAATTTCATTCTGCTCCTAAAAAACAAAATTTATACCGGCACCAATAATGGCATTGATATAATCAGTTTAAATGACCATTACTTCAACAAAAAAAAGGTACGACACTTGGGTAAGGATGACGGTTTACTTAATCTGGAATCAAATTCAAATTCAGCCAGCATAGACAGCAGAGGAAGATTACTGATTGGCACAATTAGTGGTCTTGAGATATACGACCCTAATGAAGATCTGCCGAATTACAAAGAGGCTGTTCTAAATATTAGTGATATTAAATTATTCTACGGTCAGGAAGATATTTCCAATTACTGCAAAAATTTTGATCCAAAAACGCTACTGCCTAACCAACTTGTTTTACCACATTCAAAAAACAACCTCACATTTAAATATACTGGTATTAGCCTTATTGCTCCTGAAAAAGTGAAAAATAAATTAAA
>DAISHL010000011.1:0-506 GCA_036822555.1 Bacteroidota bacterium
CGATGAATCCTGGAGTACACAGTTTCAATATACGTTTCAAGGACAGTTACAACAATTGGAGCATAGTTCAATCGCAGCTATTCTACAAACCTATTGCCACTTCAACCCAAACTGGCAATACAGTTGTTCGCTATGAATATTGGTTTGACAATAATTACACGCTAAAAGTAACACAAACCATTACACCTTCTCAGGCATTTGTGCTGACCTCTGCCGTTCCAACAGGCACCATGAATCCAGGCGTTCATAGTTTCAACATCCGTTTCAAAGACAGTTATAACAACTGGAGTATAGTTCAGTCGAGTTTGTTCTATAAACCCATATCCAACACCACCTTTTCAAACAACACGATCGTTGCTTACGAATACTGGTTCAATTCCAATTATGCACAAAAGGTTACCCAAACAGTATCACCCGTTCCCGCTTTTGTAATGAATACGTACAATGCCACCACATAGCTAAACAACGGGCTGCAAAGAATGAACATCCGATTTAACGAAAATTAC
>DAISHL010000011.1:516-15961 GCA_036822555.1 Bacteroidota bacterium
GGAGCGTGGTACAACCGCATATGTTCTATAAACCAGGCACAACCAGCAACCTAAGCAGCAATAAGATCGTTGCCTATCGTTACTGGCGCGACACCCTACTTTCAGCAAGAACCACTGTTACACTTTCTAATCCTGTTCCGGCCTATGTTTTAAATGCGCCAATAAGCATGACCGCTGTACCTAAAGGCAAACATTTATTCAGCATTCAGTTTAAAGACAGTACCAATAAGTGGAGTGTTGTGCAAGCCGATTCCTTCATGAAGGCCTCGTTGCCAATTGCATCCTTCAGCGTGAACACCAATGTACTGTGTGATTCTGGCGTTGTAAATTTTGGCAACACCAGCATAGATGGAGATACCTATGCCTGGAACTTCGGTGATAATACAACCAGCACTTTAAGTTCGGTTTCGCACACCTATAACACTATTGGCAATTACACGGCCACATTGGTGATCACTGAAACCCTAACAAGCCAGACCAGTACTTACACCATGGCCATTACAGTATCCGGCAAACCAGTATTCAGTCTTGGCAACGACACCACGATATGCCCTTCTTCAAACATTACTTTTACAGCTCCTTTGGGCATGAGCAGTTATTCATGGAGCACAGGCTCAACCGCATACAGCATTCAACCAGTTGCGGCAGGCACCATACATTGTAAGGTCACTAACATCTATGGTTGTTCTTATACAGACACGCTTGTATTCGGTTATAAACCGTTACCGGTAGCCGCTTTTAATCAGAATGTGAATGGACTTCAGGTGAATTTCTCAAATACCTCATCGAGTGCAACTTCATACACATGGAATTTTGGTGACACACAAAGCAGTTCACAGATCAATCCTGTACATACATACACCTTGCCCGGATCCTACACCGTTTCTTTGTTCGCAAGCAACAGTTGTGGCACAAGCACCACATCACAGATCGTAACCGTAAGTGATGTTGGTGTGGATCAGCTATCATTGCAAAATAAGGTGCTGGTATTCCCGAATCCAAACAAAGGTGAGTTTGAATTGTATGTTGAATTAACCGATGAGGAACGTGTTTCAATAGCCTTCATGAGTTTAGATGGCAAATTGCTTGACGAACAGGTCATCACACTTGATCAGGGCATCTTGCATCAGAAATACCATATCACACACTGGGACAATGGGGTTTACCATCTCATCATTACAGGTGAAAAGAACAGAGTGATCAAGAAAGTGATCATTGCAAAATAATAAAGGATGACCAATAAGGTCATCCTTTTCACATTTTCAATCTTTTAATTTACATCAATTCACTGCAAACTTTTCTACAGGATTGTTTACTCCTTTTACAGTCCTTAGATATGCGTACAAAGCTTTCAGGTCTGTTTCGGTCATATTCTTGTACATCATCCAAGGCATAACTGAATTAAAGGTACCTTTCTCTATTTTGTGCGGCACATAGGCACTGTCTGCATACATCTTGAATCTCTTTACAAAGGCTTCCTCTGTCCATTTTCCTATACCGGTTTCATTGTCAGGCGTAATATTCGCTGATCTAACTATTCCTCCGGTTGGCAAAGGAAATTCAAATCCTCCTGCCAATTCCATTCCCGGAATGGCCTTGCCTTTTTCTTGTTTGGTATGACAATCTCCACAAGCAGCGGCATTGAATATATAGGCGCCATAAGCTAACGCATTGCTTGCGTCAGGTAGTTTTGTAAATTCAGCTTTCTTTGGAATAGTATTGATGATGAAATTCATAGGAAAATCAGGTTCGCTTTCGGGAACCTTATTCTCTATTGGTTCAAGTGTTCGTATATAAGCAATGATACTTAAAATATCTTCTTTGTCCATTTTGCCGTAACTAGGATGCGGCATTAAAGGAAATAATGCCTTCCCATCTTTGTTCACACCACTTGCAATGGCACGTAATAACTCTCCATCTGTCCAGCTGCCTACTCCGGCAGGTGTAATGTTCTTTGAATAAAAAGTGCCAGGGAAACCAAACTTTCTATCAAACACTTCTCCACCTTTACCTAAGGTGCCTTCTGTAAGCGGACCTGAGAACATGCTCCAATCGCGGGTACTGTGGCAATCCATACATACACAAACAGAATTAGCCAAATACTTACCACGTTCTATGCGTTCTTCTGTGCGCTCTACTTTTAAATCTTCTGGTTCACCTACATTTGGCAAAGCTGTTTTTACATAGGTCAACATACCAATAACACCCAGGATGATCAACAATACTAGATATCCCACAATTTTGAATAGTTTTTTCATTTATGTTGCTTTATGAAATATCCCTATTTACAAATAATGCAGAATACAGGAATTTTTCGATTAAGGTATTAAATATAGTAAAATTTGAACATTGACTTCTCCTTTACCAAATTACTTTGGTAATTTTGAGATCTGACTTGAGCATCAATCTCACACATATTCAACTTCCGGTCAACGAGATCATTCCTCAAGTGAAAGGATCCTTGCAGAAGCTGAACACCCTTATTGTTGGAGCTCCTCCAGGTGCCGGAAAGAGTACCTTATTGCCTCTGGCTTTACTAGATGAAGTGTGGTTGACCAACAAAAAGATCATCATGCTGGAACCACGCCGATTGGCGGCCAAAAGCATTGCCAAGCGTATGGCAGATCTATTGGAAGAAGAACCCGGGAAAACTGTTGGATACCGAATTCGCTTTGAGACCTGCGTGAGCAAACACACAAAATTAGAGGTGGTTACCGAAGGTATTCTCACCAGAATGCTGCAAAGTGATAATGCTTTAGAAGATGTTGGCCTCGTGATCTTTGACGAGTTCCATGAACGAAATTTACAAGCCGATCTAGCCCTTGCGCTTTGCAGAGAATCACAACAACTGCTTCGTACCGATCTGCGCATTCTAATCATGTCGGCCACACTTGACATGCCGGAGTTAAGTCAATTGCTACAAGCACCGGTGATCGAGAGCAAAGGCCGTCAATATTCGGTTGAAGTATTCTATCAGAATGATGCAGACGAAAAACTATTACCTGAACTCGCTTCACAAACCATCTTAAAAGCTTTACGTGAAAACGATGGAGATATCCTTGCCTTTTTACCGGGTGAAGGTGAAATAAGGAAATGCGAGGAACTTTTGAAACTTCACTCCGGAGATGTGCGCATTCATCCATTGTATGGCATGTTGCCATTTCAGGAACAATACCACGCGATCATGCCTAATAAATTTGGCAAAAGAAAAGTAGTATTGGCTACGTCCATTGCAGAGACCAGCTTAACCATTGAGGGCATTAAAATTGTTGTGGATTGTGGCTTCACACGCACGTCGCGCTTTGACACATCAACAGGTTTAAGTCGGCTTGAGACCATTCACATCTCAAAAGATGCAGCTGATCAGCGTGCAGGAAGGGCAGGAAGATTGAGCGAAGGTGTTTGTTACCGCATGTGGACAAAAGCCACACACGAACGTATGAAAGATCATCGCACGCCGGAGATCATGGAGGCAGACCTGTGTTCGCTGGTGCTCGAACTTCTTAAATGGGGCACATCAGATATCACTCAACTTTGCTGGCTAACAGCTCCACCAAAAAGCTCTGTCACACAGGCTATGGATCTTTTACAACAGCTCAACGCCATTGATAAAAACAAACTTACTGATCACGGCAAACAGATACATAAACTGGCTTGTCATCCCAGGATCGCTCATATGCTGATCATGGCAGAGAGCAAAGAAATGAAACAACTGGCCTGCGATATTGCAGCTGTGCTCGAAGAACGTGATCCTCTGCCAAAAGACACAGGCATTGATATCAATCTTAGAATTGAGACCTTGCGAAGGAACAGAGGAAACAACACCATGAATTTTCAATTCAAACGAATTGAGAAGAATGCAGCCAGTTACCGACAATTGCTTCAATTGGACGTGAACAATGAACCAATGGATCCTTTCGATACCGGATTACTTCTTGCCTATGCCTATCCTGAAAGGATAGCATCGGCGAGACCTGGCAACAATGCCCAATTTCAATTGGCTAACGGACGTATAGCCATGGCCTCGCATACCGATGATCTGGCGCATGAACCATGGATCTCTGTGGCAAGCATGGACCTAAGAGATGGGATGGGTAAAATTTTCATGGCAGCTCCTCTCAATCCGAAAGACCTGATACATCTGGTAAAGGAAAGCAATACCGTTGTCTGGGATTCACGTAAAGGAGGATTGATCAGTGCCAAAGAACTTCGTATCGGCAATATCATCCTTCAGTCTAAACCACTGAAAGAGGTAACACAGGAACAAATAACAGAGGCCATTGCAGAGGTATTGAAAAACGAAGCGGACAGTTTACTTGACTGGAACAACGATGAATTCATACAGTTGCAAAACCGCATACTTAGCTTAAGCCTATGGAACCCCGAACAAGAATGGCCAACCGTAACTAAGGAAAGTTTGATATCAAATTGCAGAGCTTGGCTAGGCCCTTATTTAACAGGTGTGCGAAAAAATGAAGACCTGAAGAAACTGGATCTTGTCATGTGCCTGAAACACTCATTGAATTTTGAGCAACAACATTTGCTTGATGAACTTGCTCCCGCAAAACTCAAAGTCCCTGGCGGATCAAATATCAGGATCGAATATTTTGCCAATGGAGCTACGCCTGTTCTGGCCGTGCGACTGCAGGAAGTATTCGGTTTGGCAGATACACCTACAATGAATAAAGGCAAAACAAAAGCAGTGTTGCATTTGCTTTCTCCAGGATACAAGCCTGTGCAGGTAACAAGCGACCTGAAAAGTTTCTGGAACAACATGTATTACGAGGTAAAAAAAGAATTGCAGAGACGATACCCTAAACATGCCTGGCCTGAAAACCCATGGGAAGCTAAGGCTGTGGCCAAAGGAAAACCCACCAAATAAATGGCCATACCCCATTTTTTTGAAATCAGAATATTTTGTTTAATTTTAATAGTGATTTAAAAATTTCAAATGAAGATCATCCAACATACCATCCATGCCAACCTGATCAAACGATTAGGAAGCTTGTCCATTGTTATGGCATTGCTGTAATGTACACATGCTTCATTTTCACAACAATTAAAATCAATCTCCAAGAATAAAGGAAGTCATTCCAATACCAAATTCATTGATGCGTTGAAAAAAACGCCATGGACCGTTGGTATTGGCGGTAATGTGATCGATGATGACGGCAAACCATTTAAGAACCTGTTCAATGTTGGCGAGACCTGGAATTTCTTACCTTACCCTACCCGACTAACATTGGACGGATATATTAAAGGTTGATTCAGTGCTCAACTTGAAGTTTCTTACAACAAATATAAGATTTGCAATAACATTAATATCGAGATCATTCCCGGGCAATGGAGTGTTATTTCATCAGACGTGAACTTTAAATATGCGTTAAATTACCAGATCAAAAACATGAAATGGTTCGACCCTTATGTATTGCTTGGACTTGGTTACACTCAACGTTCAGGTGCAGCAAAACCAAATACAGTAACTTACAACATGGGCCTTGGTTTCAATATCTGGATCATTGATTTCATGGCTTTGAATCTTCAAAGTTCAGCCAAATTCTCGATGATCGAAGGTACCTCTAATTATCTGCAACATACCGTAGGATTGATATTTGCAACCAATTGGGGAGTGAATGGAAAGAACACGATCGTTGGCAACAGAAACAAAGCACGCAGCCAATTAAAAACAAAATATTAATTCATGTATAAGGTTCTGAGAAAGCATTGGTCCATGGATCAATGCTTTTTTGTTTAAGTAAAGTCAACAGAAATAGTTCTTAACCAGAGCACATGAAATGCAAGACGGTAGTAGAGATCTTAAACTCCTTAATTTAAAGTCTTACGCCAATGATACAAACGTCGTCAACCTGTTCCAGATTGCCTTTCCATTCATTGAACATCACATGCAGATCTGTTTTTTGTTCCTCCATTGGGAGATGGCAAACACTCAATAATTTTTCGTTCAACCGTTTGTACATGAGTTTTTTTCCTTTCGGTCCGCCGAACTGATCTGCAAATCCATCTGTATACAAATACATCTGATCACCGGCAATTGGTGTATACTCAAATATCCTGAACGCATCTTTTCGTTCTCCCATGCCTACAGGCATACGATCACGACCTAAGGCCATCAAGACTCCATTACGTATCACAACAGGTTCATTATTGGCGGCAGCAAATGTTATGCATGGTAATGTCCCTTCGACTCCCACTTCGACAGGCTCAGCACGGCGGCTCAGGGTGACATTCTTTTCAAAACACACCAAAATACCATCAAAACCATCCTTCTGTCCTTCTTTGCTGATGTTCTCCACCAAGCGCATTCTCACATAATCAAACACTTCGTTTGGCTTTACCATGCCTTTTTCCTTGATCGCCTCGTTGAGGAAACCAATGCTCAACAAACTCATAAAAGCCCCGGGTACGCCATGGCCTGTGCTGTCGCACACCGCAAGATAAAAGCGTTCAACCCCACCCGACTCTGCAGTTGTGGCCCAATAAAAATCGCCACTCACAATATCCTTTGGTTTAAAGAAAATGAAGTGCTCCTGCAAATGCTGTTTAAGCAGATCTGAATGTGCCAGCAAAGCATATTGTATACGCTTTGCATAGTTGATGGAATCAAGGATCTCCTTCTGCTTTTCTTCAATGAGCATTTTCTGAACGTTGATCTCACGGGTACGTTCTTCAACAGTTCGCTCCAACAATTCTTGACGCTGTAACAATTGTCTGTTCCTTGCTTTGAATATGTAAATGATGATGCCGATCACCGACGCCAGCATGGCCAGCTTGAACCACCATGTTAACCAGAAAGGCGGTGTGATCTCGAATTTATAAGTACATCCCTGGCCCCACTCCTGTCCTTCCATCTTTGCCTGTGCCTCAAACTCATACACACCGGCATCAAGATTAGAGAACTTTGCTTCAGGCAATGACACCTCTTCCCACTTCTCATTAGACCCCTTTAAACGGTAACGGTATTTGATGCGGTGTGTTGGATTGCCGGAATAAGCGTAGAAATTGATGGTTACATTATTGATGTCGTATGACAACACCAGATCCTGAGGAACATTGTAAAATGGCGTGAGACTGCTGAACTTAAGATCATTCCATGTGATGCTGCTGTCTTTATTCAATAACTTTTTATTGAGTGCAATTGAATCTTTAAGTGCAGAAAAATTCACGAACTCGCCCATTAAAGATACTTGCGCCAAATGACACGCAGGAGATTCGCGCTTCACATCGAACTCATTCAGATCGAGCTTTAACAAGCCTGTAGAGGAACCCCAATACATGATGTTTCGCACAGAATCATACGCTGCTGCGCCAAGTGCAAAGCCATTGGATTTCAATCCATCCTGGATCAGATAGTTCTCGATCTTGTAGCCTTTAGGTTGTGTTTTATCCGGCAACAATACATTGATCCCTTTGTTGGTTGACACCCAGATCCTGTTCTTCTTGTCTTCCAAAACAGACAAGATGCTTGTATTTGATAAACCATCCTTTAATTCAAAATTCACGAAGCTTTTGCCATTATACAAACTTAAACCTGCACCTGTACCTATCCATAGATTGTCGTTCTTATCCACATGCAGCGACAATGCCTCGTTTGCCACCAATCCGTTCTTTTTTGTGTAGTGCGTGATCTTTCCGTCTTTGATCCTGCTGATGCCACATCCATCGTTCGCTAACCATACGTTTCCTTTTTTATCACCAACGACACTTAGCGCCGAATTGTTGGCCAATCCATTCTTAATGAAATATGAATCAAACGATTCATAATTATAACGTGTTACACCATAACCATTTGAATTAGCGGTCCAGAAACTTCCATCGTTAGCTGCATAAGAGCGTATCACCATGGCATTATTAAAATTGATCAAACCACTCAGGTTTCTTGCACTGTCGTACATCAGTGAGTCGGTCTTTGATTTTATGAAATATTCAAAACCGTGTTGATGCGTACCTACCAGCAAGTTCTCGTATTTATCTTCGGCTATGGACAAATGGATCCTCAAACCAATGCCGGTTATACGTTTGAAATACTTCCCATTGAAAGCGAACAGATCATCGGCCCATGTGCCAATGAGCAGTATCCCACGCTTGGTCATGCATAAACTTGCAATGTTCTTATCTGACAATCCATCGGAAACACTGTAACTTCTGAAGCTACCGGGAGTGATCCTGTTCAATCCACCATCTTGTGTACCTACCCAAATGTTATGATTGCTGTCTTCTGTGATACAGGTGATCTTATTACTGGTTAAACCTTGCTTGGTAGTGTAGATGGTATAACCTTCCTCCGTCATTTTAGCCAGACCACCTTCACCCGTACACAGCCACATATGACCTTTACTGTCTTCAAGAAAAGCAGAACCAATAAAATAGGCAACCCCAGTTCTTACCTGGCAACGGGTGTTGTGTGTTGGTCCCCATTTACAAAAGGCAATGCCATAACTTCCTGTCCATATTCCCCCACGTTTATCTGAATACAAACTTGTGACCGCCTCGGTTGAATAGTTGTATACATCTTTGAATGAGAATAAGGTATTGTCTTTTCTCAACAATTTACAACCGGCGCCCCAATAACCAATTACTACGGTATTGGCGCTATCTACAGTCAATTTATGCAACCCGTTCAAAGGTAATTTAGAACTCTCATCGTAAATGGTCATGCTATTCTTGCTGAGTTTACCCACACCTTTTTCAATACAAGCAAACCATAAATGTTGATCACGGTCAAAAGCTATATCGGTAACATTATCTCCGGGCAAGCCCGATTCCTTATTGTATACATAAAATGTATTGCCGGTAAAGTGAATAAGCCCGTTTCGTGAAGCGATCCACAATGTTGAATCCTTATCCAAGAGGATCTCATTGATGGCACTTACCTGTAATCCATTTCGTCCGTTATAAGTATAAAAATTATAACCGTCGTAGCGCGTTAATCCACCGTTTGAAGCGATCCATAAGAACCCTCGTGGATCTGATTTTACATCAGTGATGGCACCGCTTGGCATGCCCTGCTCTTCATTCAGATAAAACACATTCTCATTGGAAAGTCCCGTAGAACGGAGATCTCCGGCCTTTACCGGCTTGGGTAAACCTGCGTGCACCACAAAGGGCTCTACAGTAAAGGTTTTAGGATGCACAGCTGCACTCACCCCATCGTTCACACGCTGCATCACTTGATCGCGGCTATGGTCATCCTGATTGGAAGAAGAAACCGGTACAAGCGCTTCTGTGATTTTGTGAGTCCAGAATTTATCTAAACGCAAAGAATCGTGATGGTCGGGATTCAATGGCAGTTCCTTGTCAATGACCAATGAATCTACTTTCTTATTTACCTTTTTTAGATCAGATAGTAGTTTTTCAGGTTCTGATACAGGCCTTGTGTTACAGGAAGTAATAAACACAAGTGCCGGCAATAGCAAAACAAAGCTTTTAAAATTCTTTAATGTTATAATATCCTTTAGCAATTTCACAATTACTAAAGATATTGATTTTAGAATAAATTACAATAATTCAAACTATTACCAATTTGCTATGAAATTGTATTCTTAGGGTTGACTTGCCGTGTCCTGGTATTCAAACCATGCCTTGGTTCCACCTTCAAGAAAATAAACCGAAGTGAGATCTTGCATTCGCAAATGTGCAGACGCCTTTTCAGATCGGCCACCGCCCTTACCACACACTGTAATAATGGTAACATGCTTATCAAGATCTATCTTATTCTCAAGGATATTGCTCAGGGGAATATTCACTGAACCTTCCACATGCGCAGCAGCATGATCTTCTGCACTTCTAACATCAATGATCATTAGGTTTGTTTGGGCACGCTGTAGTTCTTTCAAGTCCCGCACATTTATGGAAGGTTGTATCATTTGAAGATCAAATTAAACAGAGCTCCGGGGTTTTACCGAGGTCTTTGAAACAATGCATGCGCAGTTGTATTACCAGAGAAGATAGTACAGTTAAACCACCAATAACGGCAATGGCAGCATTTACGCCAAAGCTATCTGCAATAAGCCCAGTTAACAAAGCACCGATGGCATACCCCATATCGCGCCACAAGCGGAACACTCCTAAACTTTTGGCTCTGTCATAGGGATGGGTATTCTCAGCCACTGTTGCTAAAAATGTTGGATACACCATGGCCGTACCCCAAACCAACACAACCGAAAGCATTACAAAATGCAACATGCTATGTGCGAACACGAATAAAAGCAAAGCCACTCCTTGCATCAACATTCCCCAAAATAACATTTTCTTTTTGCAAACGTGATCAGTCATCTTTCCGGTGATCAACTGACCAATACCCCATACGGCAGGATATACTGCCGTAACAGTTGCGATCTGTCCTAATGAAAAACCTTGTTCGTTGAGCATGAGCGGCAATACGCCCCACACCATACCATCATTCAAATTGTTGATGAGTCCGGCTTGTGTTACCGAACCTAAGTTACGATCGAAAATGCTTGTATCCCAAAACACGTTCTTCAATCTGGGCACCACACTTTCCCCGGCCTCCTGCGCCACATGATGTACGGTATCTTTCACGAACAACACGGTAGATACCAATCCTGCAAAAGAAAGAACCACACCAATATAGAACGGATATGGTCTTAACCCATACTCAGCTGCAATATATCCTGTAAGAAAGGCACCTGCAGCCACGGCAATGTATCCTGCAAACTCATTCAATCCCATGGCAAGCCCTCTGTTCTTCTCTCCTACAAGGTCTATCTTCATTACCACCGTGCTGCTCCATGCCAAGCCTTGATTGATGCCTAACAACACATTGGCTGAGATCACCCAACTCCAATTAGGAGCATACATCAACATGAACGGTACCGGAATACCCATCAGCCAGCCTAGTGCCAGCAAATTCTTTCGGCCAAATCGATTTGCCAAAGTGCCTGTAAAATAATTGGTGACAGCCTTGACCATACCGAACACAACAATAAACGAGAGTATGGCCGTTTTGGCTGCCACCTGAAATTCAGCTTCTGCTATTTGTGGCAAGATGGAGCGCTCCATGCCCACCATGCCGCCAACAAAGGCATTGATGATCACCAGTAAAATGAACTGTGAACTATTTTCCTTTAACCCTAAAACAGGTGTATGTAAATGGCTTTTCATTTGGTAACACAAAGTTACCAAGGCCAAGATCGGCTTCACTTATCATATGATAAGAAATTACTTTTGTGCGCGAATGCGGCTTAAGCTAACAGGAGTGATGCCCAGATAAGAGGCGATGTACTTTAATGGAGCATGTTTGATGATCTCGGGTGATTCTTTCAGCAAGGCCTGATAGCGTTCTTCGGCTGTATGAAACTGAATGCTCTCGATGCGGTTCACCTGATCTACCAAGGCTGCCTCAAAGAGTTTTCTAAACAAACGTTCAATATCAGGATGCGTATCGTACAATTTAAATAATTCACGGGCATTGATGGCGATCACTTCTGAATCTTGTAATATTTGAATTCCCTTTTTGGAAGGCTGTTCCGTGAACAAACTCTCATACCTCACCACAATGGAGTTTGCAAAGGAAAAACTTTCTGTGATGTCGATATCATTTTTAAAATAATAGATACGGGCCATGCCACTCTTCAGAAAATAAATGGTCTTACAGGTATGACCAATGGATTGTAGATCGCTGTTCTTTTTTACAGCTAACACCTTGCTGATCGCACGGATGGCTGCTTCCGACTCTTTGCTGAGCGAACTGTATGTTTTAAAATAAGTGAACAAGGATCTCATAGATATCAGTGCTTGATGCTAACGCAAGATACATAATTTAAATTCTGATACAAGGCAAACACACATGATCCTGATCAGGCAGAGAGTTTAAGAATGCGATAGGCACCACGACTCACCAACAAAAACACAATTGCTCCAATGATCAGATCAGGCAATGCAGAACCACTCATGTAAACCAAGCCGCCTGCAATGATCACACCCACATTTACGATCACATCATTGCTCGTAAAGATCAAACTTGCCTGCATGTGTGCTTCTCTATTCTTTGACCTGTGCATCAAATATAAACTAATACTGTTGGCCAATAATGCCAGTAACGACACAATGACCATGGTTGAATACGATGGTGCTTCTTCACTCCCGATAAAACGTCTGATCACTTCCACCAAGCCAAAAATGGCAAGCGTAAACTGAAAATAGCCACTGATGCGGGCCACATTCTTCTTCTTTTCTGCAGCTTTACCTACTGCGTATAAACTCAAGGCATACACAATTGCATCGGCAAGCATGTCTAAACTATCTGCCACCAAACCCATGGATTGTGCAATAAAGCCACTGATGCTCTCTAGTATAAAAATGGAAGCATTGATGATTAGGATGGTCCATAACAAGTGGCGTTGATCAGATTCATCGGTGCTTGTTACCGATCCGGTAAATGCTTCCGATCCAACCAAAGTTGAGCCAAGTTTTAATTCTTCCAAAGCGTTTGCAATGGTGTTTGCCTCACCTTCATGGTACACTGCTAAGGAACGTGCGGCAATATCAAACTCCATTTTAGAAATAGGCAAACCGTTCAACTTCATGCGGATCATATTCTCCTCTGAAGGACAATCCATTTTTGAAATATGAAACTGCGTTCGATTCATTTCTAATTCTTTAAACCAGATCAATGATGTTCGCTATACTGCGCCAGCAAGGCAGGCAACAGATTCTCTTCCGGCATGAACGGAATTAAAAATGTTTTGTCGGTTAAATTTTTACTGATGTTGGCAATGATAGGGCCCTCATTGGCGGCACGTCGTTTAAGCAATGGATCTTTCAAATTCTTCACAGCCGAAAGGCATTGATTGATCACCCATCCATAAGGCACAATGCCCGCCCTCTTAAGGTCATTCTGTAATTCTTCCGCTTCACGCATGGGCGTTGTTTCGGGCAGAGCTACCAGTAATATCCTTGCAAAGTGTTTGTCTTGCAAAGCCATGTATGGAGTAGTTATACGGTCAGGACTAATACTTGTACTCTTTAAGATCTCATTGTGGTATTTACCCGTGGTGTCCAGCAATAACAATGTATGTCCTGTTGGTGCTGTATCCATGATCACGAACTGGCGTTTTGCTTTGTTAATGGCCTTTGAAAAGGCATGAAACACTGCCACTTCTTCGTTGCAGGGCGAACGCAGATCTTCGCGCAACAAGGCCTTAGCCGCTTCATCTAAGCCTTTGCTCTTTTGTTCGAAGATCTTATCGGTATATACTTTTGTTTCTGCTTTGGGATCAATACGTTCAACGGTTAGTGTTGGCGGTATCTCCGGCAACTGGCTGATAAAATCGTTCACATGCGCCGCAGGATCTGTTGTGGTCAATACTACCTGGTGACCTCGCTTTGCCAGCATCACAGCAACAGTTGCCGCCACAATGGTTTTACCAACACCACCCTTGCCCATGGTCATAACCAATCCTTTGCTGCCTTCACTCTCGAGCCCATCTACCAATTCATGCAAATTACTGATGGCACTTACATCGGCAACCGTTGTGTTTATTTCCTCCTCCACAATGCGTGATTGCAAAGCCTTATCAAATACAGATCGCAATTTTACAACACCCAGGATGTTGTATGGGAGCAATGGAAATTTCTCCATCTGCATTGCTCTTAAACTTTCGGGCATGGCCTCCAGTTGTTTGGCGGCAAGATCCTGCGCTTTACGCGCTAATTCATCTGTAGCATCTATCGCTTCGAACACGCCGTTGATGAGCAGTTTCTGATTTGCCAATCCTAAGGCATTCAACTCTGCGCTGGTGCGTGCCGCTTCTTTGAGTGATGACCTGTCTGAACGCGCTACCAGAAAGATAGTGGTTGACGCACTGTCATGCAATGCATTCATCACATTCTTGTAACGCTCTTTGCTGCTCTTCAATGCCGTGGACGGACCAATGCAGGAAGCGCCATGCGGGTTCTTCTCAAGAAAACTGTCCCAAGCCGAAGGCAATTCCAACAAACGTATGGTATGGCCTGTAGGTGCAGTATCAAAAATAATGTGATCGTATTGCTCCGGATTTCCTTCGCCGGTGATAAAGCGCGAGAACTCATCAAAGGAGGCGATCTCTGTTGTGCAGGCCCCTGAGAGACCTTCTTTGATCTTGTTATATTCTTCGGCTGAAGCCACTCCTTTGATAGGATCGAGCGCACGCATGCGATACTCATCGGCTGCAGTTTCGGGATTAATATTGATAGTAGTTAAACCCGGCAATTCTTTATGCACGGTGAACAGATCTGTTACCTGATGTCCTAAGACATCAGATAAATTTGAAGCCGGATCGGTACTGATGAGCAATACCTTTTTTCCGTCATCTGCCAGCTTAACGGCATTAGCGCAGGCTAAGGATGTTTTACCAACGCCGCCCTTGCCCGTGAAGAACATATATTTAGAAACTGTTTGCATATCTTATCAATGGCATGTTGTTGAATCGCATGTATCACCGCACTCTGTATTTTCTGCTTCTGCAGCAGCATCTCCACACTCGCCAGGTGCACATTCACTTGTAGAACACTCGGTGGTTGAACACTCTGCGGCAGCAGCCGAGGCCTGATACTTCTGTACCTCAAAATACGATAAAAAGCCAATGCTTAATACCAAGCCTAACCAAAAAATAATTTTATTGAGTTTCACTTTTCTATCTTCATTGGCATCCGGTGCACATCCGCATGCGTCGCCCGTATCGCAGGAAGTAGGTTTGTATTTTGGCAGCACGTACAACGAATAATACGACATGGTGAATGACACCGCACTGATGGCGATCAATAAAGGTTCTAAAGCACTAACCCATGGCGATGATGCCAGTGTTGCAGAGGAGATGCCAAATAGCGAGGCTACCGGACTAACGCATACGCCTACACAAGCTCCACCCTTGCATACCGAAAATAAGATAGGCACCACTGATGCAAGTGCGCCTGTGATCGAAGCCCAAAATGTTTTTTTTGTTTTCATATTGTTTCGTTCTTTGGTTTAAGGATGTTCCACACCAGTACCGCCAGCATTGCACCGGCAATAGGACCCGCCAAATATATCCACAGATGTTCAGGATGACCGCTTACCAGGGCCGGACTGATGGATCGTATCGGATTCATGGAGGCACCGCAAATTGGTCCTGCAAACATGGCTTCTAAAAGTACTACTGAGCCAATAGCCAAACCGGCGAACATCCCTTGCTCCTTGCTTCCTTTGGCCACATGCAAAATAGTGAACATAAGCAAAAAGGTAAGGATGAATTCCAGCACCAGCGATTGCATCTCTGAACCTGCAGGTAAGGTTGCACCTAAATACACATTGGCAGGGAACAATAGTTTTAAAGTAAAGCTTGCTGCAAAAGCTCCGGCAGCTTGACTCAGAATGTACGGTAAAATTTCTTTTGCAGGAAAGGCACGTGCCACCCAAAAAGCAATGGTCACCGCAGGATTCAAATGT
>DAISHL010000012.1:0-15834 GCA_036822555.1 Bacteroidota bacterium
GTTGGATTCCAGAACCATCCCCATGTGTCATTTGAAGATCCATCCTGTACGGAGCCGGTGTTTGCAAATGCAGACGTAACTGATGCCTGACTATTGCCAACAACTGTTCCGTTGTATAATAGATTCACCAACGTGTCCCTAAGTGTATTGGTGGTTGTATTCACCGTTGAATAGGTAAAACTTGCTTCTATACCGGTTACGGTTGCTGTAAGCGGGATATTAAATCCATAACCCGTGAACATTATACGTTTGCTGGGTCCTGCTGCGGGAAATGTTACATAAGGTTTGTAAGGAGTAGATGTATTCCACACCTCACCCACGCAAGAGCACAACGAAACCGAATTGGTGTTTGCACTCTGATTGAATTGCGCCTTTGATGGTAAACACAGCGCAATAACTAATAACAATAAAAGATATCTCATGGTATTCATTATGATCTATTGGAATGCTGCAAATAAAGTGCCAATATACTGCGCTAAATATATATAAACAAAAGAGGCTCCTTTAGGAGCCTCTTTTGATGAATGATTATTATAGATAACCAAAGATCTTCTTTCTGGCCTTATTCTTGTATTTCCAATCCACTTTCCAACCATAAGGACAAGCATTTGAACCAACGGTTACACCGTTACCATCTTTATCAACACCAAAAGTACAGTTCAATGTGAAGTCTTTGTCTTCAACTTTGATCTCAACATTTCCTTGGATTGGAGCCCAAGCACCGCATGTTACATTCCAAACAATTGGAGTTTTAACCTGACTGGTGAATGCATCGCCATCACGGGTAGTACCATAATTCTCCAGGCTACTTAAGCTTTCACTTGTCCCAATACCTTCACCTGTACAGGTTAAAATATTGTTAGGTAAAGTAAATGTAAACTTGCGGTTGATGTTGTAAACAGCGGTCTTGCCATCATCAAATGTTACATTCAGGTTAGAACCGGTAACAGATGTACCTAAACTTGATTGGGTTTTAATGAATAGGAACTCCCACCATGATCCACCGGTCTCATTCTTGTAGTATTGTGTACCGTTAAGTTTCTCAAATTTTCCATCAGAGGCACGTGTAACTTTGTAATCCATAAAATCAACCTGAATGATACAACCTTGTTGCTTCCAACGTTTGCCATTCACATAGTCAAGTATGGTTAGTTTAATTGATCCTTCACGTTTTCTGTTGCTTACAACTGTGCCGTTGTAGTTAATAACAATAGAACCGTTTTGAATATTGGTGGTGTCTACAGTATAATAAGTAGCAGTGATACCAAAAGCTCTGTAATACTCCTCAACTGCATTGGAGTGCGCACTTTTTCCTCTTAAGGAAGTTAAAGCGCCGATCTCAGCGTTCACATCATTGATGGCAGCATCGTTCTCACTCTGCACATTTCTGCTGTCAGCAGATGATTGTCCGTCTTCATCTTTTGCAGCCTGACGTTTTTTGCACGAAGTAAATGCCAATGAACCTGCAAGTAACAGGGCAGAGGCAACATAAATAAATCTATTGGTTTTCATGTTGTTTTTTTGATTTGACCTAAGGTTGTATAAAAGGTTTAATTTGGTTTAAACGAAATTACAATTTTTTTTAGATTATGCAAGTGTTGCTTGATAATCAAACGGTTATGTAAATGTTAAAATGCAGCTTTTTACTAAAAAATTAACAGTACATACAATCAGGCAACTAATTCCTAATTTTGCATCACTATGGCACATCTAATAGCACCTTCCGTTTTATCTGCTGATTTTGGAAATATTCAGCGCGACTGTGAATTGATCAATAACAGTTCGGCCGACTGGTTTCATATTGATATCATGGATGGGGGTTTTGTGCCAAACATCTCCTTCGGTTTCCCTGTTTTAATAGCGATACAAAAACATGCTAATTAGCCTTTTGATGTTCACTTGATGATCGTTGATCCTGACAGATACGCTCAACAGTTCAAAGACGCCGGAGCTGAAGTATTGACAGTGCATTATGAAGCATGCACGCATCTTCATCGCAGTATCCAAAACATCAAGAATTTGGGAATGAAAGCAGGAGTTGCAATAAATCCGCACACGTCAACAAGTTTGCTTGAGGATGTGATCAAGGATATTGACCTTGTGTGTGTGATGAGCGTTAATCCTGGTTTTGGTGGACAGAAATTCATTGAGAATACTTATAGAAAAGTAGAACAGTTACACGCCATGAAACAAAGGCATAATGCGCATGCCTTGATTGAGATCGATGGAGGTGTTGATATGGCCAATTACAAAAAGCTTGTTGATTGTGGCGCCAATGTGTTGGTGGCAGGTAACACCGTCTTTGCCTCAAAAGATCCTGTTGCAATAATTCAACAATTAAAAACACTTTAGTGGCATCCGGTTACATCAGCAAAACTGCGTATTTAAAGTTCGAGCAGTGCCATAAAGCTTTTTTTCTTTATAAGAATCATTATTATCTCCGTGATAAATTATCGGTTGATAAACAACTGACATTTAAACGGGGCCATGATATTGGAGCCCTTGCCCAGCAATTGTTTACGGGTGGAATCAATGTGGTGGAAACCGATGCCAATAAAGACAGGGCCATTGAATACACCAAGGAATTGATCGAGAATAAGGCACCTGTTAGCTATGAAGCAACTTTCGTTTTTAATTCGGTCTTGGTGATGGTGGATATTCTTGTGCTTACTGATTCAGGCTATGAGGCCTATGAAGTCAAGAGTTCTATCAAGGTTTCGGAAACCTACGTTAAAGATACATGTTTGCAGTTTTATGTATTGACCAATTGCCTTCCTGACCTCAAGGATATTTTTATAGTAACATTAAATGATGCTTACGTATTAGAAGATGCCTTAGACCTTAAAAGATTATTCAAAAGACGAAGCGTACTTAAGGATGCGCTAAAGAATGAAGCCTATTTTGCCGGACAGATCTCATTTGCGCAAGAATTGCTGGATAGGAATGTGATCCCTGATAATCCCATTGGAAAGCATTGTTTTTCACCGTATGAATGTGATTTTTTTGGAACCTGCTGGAAAAATAAAATATCTGATGACAGCATATTTACCTTGGGTAAAGTGAATAAAGATGATCTTTTTGCATGGTATAATCAGGGGTTACGCAACATTAATGATCTAAGTACAATGACCGATCTCAATAGGGATCTTAGTATACAGATCAAATCTAACGTACAAAAGGAAATACACGTTGAGCCTGAGAACATTCAACGAACGGTAGGAAAATTGAATGGCAATTGGGCGGCAATTGATATGGAGATATGGGGGCAAGCAGTGCCAGAGTTACGTGGTACACGCCCTTTTCAAAAGATCCCATTTTTATTTACGCTATACGGTGATGCCGGGCAGGCAAATTTTTTCTTTGAGCATCGTGAAGATGAGCGCAAAGATTTTGCAAGTACATTGATTGAACAAACAAAAGCATTCGACCATTTGGTGGTATTTGATAAAAGTCTCGAAAGTCTTGTGATCAATGAATTGGCAGCACTATATCCTGATCTGTCAGCTGAACTTAAAATAGTGAATGAGAAGTTTGTAGACGTTTCAGAGATCATTCATAAGATGCATTATTACCATTATTTATTCAATGGCAATTATTCGTTGAAGTCGGTGTCTAAGGTGATCTTAGATGAAGATCTGTTTGCCGATGAAACTATTTTCAGTGGACTCGAGGCAATGAATGCTTTTGTGAACTTCAGGAATGAGCCTAACGATATTGCACGGCAGGCCATCAAAGATGATCTGATCAACTATTGCCAATCAGACACCAAGGCAACCTATGCCATTACAAAAGCGTTCTTAAAGTTGGTTTAAGGCTGTACCTTTGGGGTTTCCTCTTTCTTTTGAGCATCAAAATAAAACCCTAATGAGAAACGGAAAGTGTTCTGCAATGGGTTGTTGATGGTGCGTGGGATCAGATAAGAAATATCTAAACTTCCGATGCTATATTTTAAACCAATTCCTAAGGTAAAGAACTGACGGGCACCTTTGGTTTTTGGTTCATGGAAATAGCCGGCGCGAACAGCAAATGTTTTGTTGTATTCGTATTCAAATCCGCCACCGATATTGAATTCACTCAATTCTTCTTTAAGTCCGTCTGGTGCGTCATTAAACGATTGGAAGATGCCTTGCGCAACAGGAACATTAGGATCTTTTCCTTTTTTGATTTTCTTAGCTCCGGTAACAGGATCAATTGCGATCTGTGTGGTTGTATTTCCTAAACTGTCGGTTGCATATTCATAAACCGGCGGAGTAGGCACCAAAAGTTTATTGAAATCAACATAAGCACCAAAGGTATTGTAATCATCCAGGTTCATTTTTAAACCACCACCAAGGCGCATGTTCATTGGAATGAAATTACGCTCAGTACTATATTTGATCTTTGCTCCAAGGTTAGTAAATGCTAATCCGCCAGTAGCAACTGCCTTTTTTTCGCCAAGTTTGAATTGATTGCTTTTGTAGAACATCGTAAGGTCTACCGCTACTGTACTTGCAGCATTCCCTTGCTGACCGTTAAAATAAACACGGCTGATGCTCGAATTGATAAATCGGGTGGCAACACCTAGAGAAAAATTCTTTGATAATTTTTGTGCGAAACCAATATCAATAGCAAACTCATTTGGTTTAAAATCACCTGTACTATTTCCCTGGGCATCTGTTAATTGAATGTTACCTAAGGTAAAGTATCTTAAGGAGGCACTTACTGCCTGGTTCTTATTAAGTTTTGAATATCCGCTGAGGTAATACAAATAAATGTCCGGTACCAGGTTCCTCAACCATGGGGTAGCTGTTAAAGCAACGCCAAAATTCTTTTCTGCAAAGGCAAGTTTACTTTGGTTCCAATGAGTTGAATTTACATCAGGATCTGTGGCAGCACCCGCATCACCCAATGCGCCCTGTTTGCTGTCAGGACTGATCATCAGGAAAGGTACAGCCGTGGTGATTGGGTTAAGTGTTTTACCACCCAATTGTTGTGCACTAATTTGCGAAAAGGACTTTAAAGTGATCAATCCGCCAAAAACTATTACTCCTATCTTTTTCATGTCAACGCTCTCGTTCACAAAATGAACGCTAAATATACTAATTTAGTATAACTAATTTCTCAATTTTTTCGGCTTTTTTATTGTCCTTGTCGGTAACCATTATCTTGTAAAGGTAAACCCCGCGTCCCAACTTATCGCCGTAATCATCTCTTCCGTCCCAGGCAATGCCATCATTTCTGAATCCTTCGCAATTAATGGTAGTTTGTATTGTTTTGGCTATTTTACCACTAATTGTATACACCTGAATTGTTACTTTAAGATCTTCGCAATTGCGGTTATGCTCAAAAAAGAAGCTTGTTCGGGTAGTAAATGGGTTAGGATAATTCAATACCATATTCAAGGCAAGATCTGCATTTTTTGAAACCACAAAATCACTGGTCACTGTTGAGGAATTATTCTGAACATCCCAGATCTTAAAGGTAATATCGTGAGAACCTTCCTCCAAATCGTTCAATTGGTATTTCACGCTACCTGATTGATAACTGTTCAAATTCGATTCATAATACTCATTCAATACAATTGGTTTGTCGGTGTTTTGATCGATCACGGCAGTGATGTCATGTCCAAATCCTGTACCCACCGTATTTACCCCACTCGAATCGGTAACATCTGCCAAAAGTATAGGGTCTTCATTGGTCAACCCACCATTAACAAAGGATTTACTGTTAAGGAACAATTTCACTTGCGGGCCATCCGTATCAGCGGAGGCATTTGTATTTAATCCGCCCAAATTTACACAGTAGTAGGCACAGTTAGAATCAATGTTGCCGTCTGTGGCGTAATAACTGAATTTGGCGTTTCCATAATTGAACGATACATCTTTAGGAACCACGAAGCTAAAATTGAAGTCTCCGTTTTTAACTTCCGCTTTGCCTTTGTAAATGATATTTTGCTGTGAACGGAACTGGAATGGCAATAGTGTACCACTTTGTATCGATGAGCTTGGATCGTTCAATTGACAAGTGATCAATTCACTTTTATCGTAGATCACCGGGTAGATGATGCCATTGAATGTGCTAAGTTTTGTTCCTGTTGTGTCACCTACGAATCCTTTAACAGTTACCTTTGACAATCCTTTGATGGTATCTGAAATATTGATGTTCAACGGTTTACCATTGATCTCAGTTGTGTACAAACGATGTTTTGGATATGCTAAGGTGAGTGCGGGATCACCAAGAAGATGGAAATTTGAGTAAAAGAAATTTTGCCCAAGAATGGCCTTTGTATTCTTTACAATATCGCCAAGTGTGGGCATTTTATTGTCTGATTGTTTTTTGAAGAGAAAATCGAAGATGCGGTTATTGAGTGTTTCGTTGAAGTTTGAAAAAGCCAAACGGCACGTAGTAAGCATGGCAATGGAACCTCCCTTTGGGTTAAGCAAACATAGTTCACCAGCCGAAATCCTGTCCGGATCATCGTATCTGCTGAACTCGCAGGTTGCAGTAATGAATAATGGCAGGCTATTGAAATTATTCCAGCTATTGATGGTTGGTATATCCACAATACGTTCTGCAGATAATCCAACCTCTCCACCATGCCCTGTATAATTCATTACCAAACATCCTTTTTGCACTCTTGAGTTAAATGCTGCCTGCATATCCGGATAACGTTTACCACCCGGAGTAGAGAGCCCTTTGTATGCATCAACATACACTTTGTCAATATTGAATGCAGGAGAAGCCAGTTTTACTTTATTGGCAAGGTTATCTGCCTGAGTCATGTGCAATGCGCCGTCGCCATCATCAGCACTAAATAAAATATGATTACGCCAATCTCCGAATATCTCATTGCTTTCTACCGTTAAACAATTGTTGGTATTCATATTCGGCAGTGCTCCTTTTTTATAATAATTCTCGATCTTTCTTACTACATCTTTTGCTTCAGATGCATTGGATACAACAAGACGCCCAACGCCAACATCCATACCTCCGACACTTTCCGCCAAGTAGCCTTCATTCGGATCCATCAGTCCATAAAAGTCATCCGATGCTACAGAATAAATCAATGATACCGAATTTTCAGTTTGATAGGTTGGAATCAGATTGGTGTTTCCCGGTTTGCCGTTTCTGTTGTAATATGAACCTCTTCCAAGTAAAAGAAGATAACGTGTTGGCTTTCCAACATCCATACCTCGAGAATACAACATGCGCGTAAAATCTCTGATGGCCCCTGCATCGGCCATACCGCTTCCAAATTCATTGTATACCTGTTGCGTGGTTGCAATGGCATAGGTTAAACCTTCTTCTTTTTGATGCAATGTTGCCAAGCGAGTGGCCTGGTTCATGAATTGAGGTGGTGTAATAATGATATAGTCTGCTTGCTGGAAACTGTGCAGGTTTTGATTTGCAACAGTTTGGTAATAAACAGGGCGGGGCAGGTCATTTGTTTGAAAGACCACATACTCATTCAGTGAGTCGGCGTTTGCGGTAAAGCTTATGGTGTTTCCATTGAGTGTATAATTTTGTTTGTAAGGATTTACCAAATTGGTCACATTCCATATCGATAATCCAGAATTGCCGTTGCTGTTGATATTGAAGCTACAGATGTTCCCTAGAGCCGAAATTCTCAGATCTCTGAAGTTGAATTGGGAGCCATTGTAGGTTAATTCTCTTCTTGCATTCACTGTGAATTTATCTAAATAGCCAACAGTGTTTGGGGTGGTACGTGAAATAGACACATTGATGCTGTTGTAATTTGTGTTGATGGCTTTACCACGACCTGATTTAACAACCACATAATCTGCCAGGTAGTTCGATGTTGGGAATCCCGGGCATAGCACGTTAAAGCTGGCTCCGTTAGAACTGATGTTATATATGTTATCTACATTGCCTCTGCCACCAATGGTTGCGTCTATTCTTAGAGTGTCATTTGTAAGAAAGTTGCCGTCATTGAAAGTGAAATTATAATTGGTGGTCACATCAAAGAATTCACCAAAGAAATTTCTCCCGCTTTTTACAAGATTCACCTGATCAAGTTCATGGTAATTGTAATAATCATAACTATTGGTGGAAATATTGGATGGTGTTCCAACGGAGTTTTGACTAGTGAGGCGTTTACCCGGACCAAGATCAATATTCAAATAGTAGAACGTTGTGTCAGCGTATACATTTTTTCTGTGCGTGAATAGTACACCTTCAGAAGTGTAAGTTAGAGACCATTTGGTTGTGTTTTGTGCATAGAACAGAACCATGTCTCCCGCATTGAAAACATTGTCGTTTTCACCAATCACCTCAATTGCATTTTCTTCCAGATCATCGTATCGGAAATCGCTGTTCTTTTCTGGGATTTGCCATCCACCATTGCAATAAATGCGAATGTTTTTCGGATTGATGGTTGAAATATCGATACCGGCCGACACAAAAAAGGAGGCATCCAATTTATGAATACCTGTTTGAGTGATGGCCATTTTATACCATTTACCGGACGATAGAATAGAATTGGTTTTAAAGGATTGATTGGATGCTTGCTTCGTATATACTTGCTGGCATTGTTGCCACTGGATCGAATAAGACACTTACTCTTCGATTTGGCCGGCATCAGTGATTCTGAATGGGATCACTCGAGCTTGCCAGATGTTTCTTCCGGATACGGTGATTTGCTCAGTGAACAATTGAAAATCAGACTTTAAATACGATGAAAAGTTCTGACGGATCACATCTGCTGCCGGGCCATTCAGTACAATCGACTTCTGACCAGTGAGTTTACCTGTGTAAGATGTAGTTGAATTTCCTTGATAGGTCTCAATATAATAAGGGAGGTTTTTTTTGGAATGATCGTATAGCGCATTTTCAAGCACGATCTTTTCAAATCCGGCAGGATTAACTTTTTTAATCTTGGACGTTATAGTGTTGGCTTCATTGACCAATAGATCAGTGAACTGCTGTTTTTTTTGACCAAAAACAGAAAAATTTAACAAAAATAGGAGTATAAGGGCTAAAAATCTCATTTGGCGAACCGTAATATTAACAAATAAAAAACGGTTTTGTAAGTAAAATATTGTTAAGAAAATGTTTTTGTTTTTAAAAATACATTATTATATTTGTAAGTTAGGATTGGTAAATCTAATTTATGACTAAACGAATTTTATTAATATTGCTCGTATTTACAGCAGTTCTTAACGATCTGAGAGCACAGGATCCTCAATTTACGCAGTTTTACGCGAACCCATTATATCTGAATCCAGCATTTGCAGGTACCGCAAGATGTGCCCGTATTTGTATGAACTACAGAAATCAATGGCCGAATTTATCAGGAACATACGTTACTTATTCTGCATCTTACGATCAACATTTTGATTTTATGGCAGGTGGTTTAGGTGTGATCGTTATGAGCGATGATCAGGCCAGAGGGACTTTGCGCAATACCAATGCCAGTTTAGTATATTCATACCACGCGGCGATCAACCGTGAATTCTCTTTGAAATTCGGTATTCAGGCAACTTATTTCCAGAAAACTTTAGATCGTGGGCGTTTGAACTTTGGTGACATGATCGATGCAAGACGTGGTTTCGTTTGGAATACCTCTGAGATCGTTCCTTCAGCAAAAAAATCAAATGCTGACTTTTCTGCAGGTGTTTTAGGATATAGCAAGAATTATTTCTTCGGATTTGCAGCTCATCACATCACTCAACCTGATGAAGGGTTGTTAGGTCAGTCTAAATTACCGGCTAAATTTACCGGACATGCAGGTATGATCATTCCATTGGAAAAAGGGAATGAGAGTTACTTATCACCAAATGTGTTATTCCAAGCACAGCAAAAATTCCAACAATTGAACCTTGGATTGTATTATGTGAAAGGAGCATTTGTTGCAGGTTTATGGTACCGTAATATGGATGCGATCATTGCCTTAGTAGGTTTACAGAACAATAACTTCAAATTTGGGTACAGTTATGACGTAACTATCTCAAAATTAAGTGGTAACACTGCAGGTTCACATGAGGTATCGCTTCAGATCCAGTTCGAATGTAAGCCTAAAAAGAAGAAATACAGAACCATTAGCTGTCCTTCATTCTAAATAATTATATTATTTTTGTAACCTTTTAAATTATATAACGTTATAGCGTTTTAAATATAGTAACTTACTATGAATATAAATTGGATAAAAAACCGTAAAACATTAACTGCTATCATAGCGGTTGTTTTGGTTTCATGTAACCAGGAGCGTTCACCTGTTACAGGATGGGCTTACAATGATCCTACCAACGGTGGGTTCGAAAAAGTTCCATATGAGGAGCAAGAAACAGGTCCAGGCTTGGTATTGATCGAAGGTGGTGCCTTTACCATGGGCCGCACCGAAACGGATGTGACCTACGAATGGAACAATATTCCTAGAAAAGTTACTGTTTCATCTTTTTAAATGGATGAAACTGAGGTTAGCAACTTCTCTTACTTAGAATATTTATATTGGACAGGTCGTGTGTTCGGCCCAACTTTCCCTGATATTTATTATAAGGCCTTGCCAGATACATTGGTATGGCGTGAAAAATTAGCTTACAACGAGCCTTATGTAGAGTATTATTTACGTCACCCTGCTTACCGTGATTATCCTGTGGTAGGTGTGAACTGGTTGCAAGCGAACGATTTTTGTGCTTGGAGAACTGACCGTGTGAACGAATTCATTTTAGTTCGCGAGGGTTTGTTAGATCATACACCTAGTCCTTCTGACCAGGATTATTTCTCTACTGAGGCTTACTTGTCAGGAAAATGGCAAGGTCAGTTGAAACAAAAATTACCTTCATTTGATGAGCAAAACCCAGAGCGTGATGTACGCATGGAAGATGGTATCTTTTTACCGAAGTATCGCCTTCCGACAGAAGCTGAGTGGGAATATGCTGCTTATGGTTTAATTGGTAACACCATTGGTGAGCGTATCACAGATCGTCGTATCTATCCTTGGAATGGTCATGGTGTTCGTAATGCTACTGATGAATATATTGGTCAGATCAATGCCAACTTTGTGCGTGGAGCCGGTGATTACATGGGTACTGCAGGTTTCTTGAATGATAATGCTGATGTTACAGCTCCTGTATATTCATACTGGCCAAACGATTACGGTTTATATAACATGGCCGGTAACGTAACCGAGTGGGTAATGGATGTATATCGTCCAAGTACTGGTCAGGATGCTGATGAATTCCGTCCTTTCCGTGGTAACATCTTTACTACACAAATGCGTGATAGTACCACATTGGTTGGTGGTTTAGGTGGAGAGATCCTAACAAACGTGGATGGTCCTGTTTACCAAAAGTTCAATCATAAAGTTAACCCGCCAAGTGCACACGGTGTAAGTGGTGAGACATCTGACGTAACTGACAGTGTTTTAACCGTAATGAGCAAAGATCCTTACGGTAACAATAACGCATCTCCTGAAGGTAAATCTGATATCCCTGGTCGTGTTCAATGGCGTCAGGTGTCAGTAGCTGTTGCTACCGATAACCTAGATGAGCGCAGAAACTATAAGACCGCTGATTATATCAATTATTTAGATGGTGATGTGAATTCAAGTATCTACTACGAAGAAGGTGAAGATTCATATGCAGATAAGTCAGATAAGATGATGTATGAATATTCAAAGACCTCTTTGGTAAATGACAAGTCTCGTGTGATCAAAGGAGGTAGCTGGAGAGACCGTGCCTATTTCCTTAATCCTGGAACACGTAGGTATTTGGATCAGCGTCAGTCAACAGCTTGGTTAGGCTTCCGTTGTGCTATGACACGCGTGGGCAGCCCTGTTGGTTTAGGAAAATAAAAATGTTGAAAAATATAATGAAACCCTTAAGTTGAAAGCTTAAGGGTTTTTTAATTTGGGGTATGTCAAAATTTATCTCAACCGAAGCGTTGCATGGACTATACTTACAGGCTCATGGCAATGTTACTACCGACACTCGAAAGATCGAAAAAGATTCAATGTTCTTTGCTTTGAAAGGTCCGAATTTCAATGCAAATGAATTTGCTGAGAAAGCCATCGCCTCAGGTTGCAAATACGCCATTGTAGATGAAGAAAAGTTCGCCAATGGTTCAAATATTTTTCTTGTTGAAAATGCTTTAAAAGCACTTCAGGATCTGGCCACATTTCATCGTAAACAATTTACCAATCCTGTATTAGGAATAACAGGCAGTAATGCTAAAACTACTCATAAGGAACTCATCAATGCAGTGCTGTCTAAAAAATACAAGACGCTGTATACACAAGGTAATCTGAACAATCATATTGGTGTACCTCTTACACTATTGCAATTACGCGAACAGCATGAGTTTGCAATTATTGAAATGGGCGCAAATCACCAGGGTGAAATTGATGAGCTTTCACGTATCGCCGATCCGGATTACGGACTTATCACTAATATAGGCAAGGCGCATTTGGAAGGATTTGGCGGTATTGAAGGGGTTAAAAAAGGAAAAAGTGAACTCTACAGATATTTAAAAGCAAAGCATGGCAAGATCTTTATCAATGGAGATGACGATGTGTTGCACGATCTTGCAAAAGACAATGATAAGATATCCTACGGAACAACTAAGTTGTTCGACACGATTGGGAAATTCGTGCCAGACGGAGAAACAGTGTCGTTCAAATGGACCACACGCTATGGTGATAAAGACTGGAATAAATTGCCTGTTGTGAAAACCCAGATCACAGGTAAATATAATTTTATCAATTGTTTAGCTGCAGTTTGTGTGGGGCATTATTTCCATGTGCCTGAAACGGACATTAATGAAGCATTGAGTAGTTATGTTCCGGCGATGAACAGATCACAAATGGTTAGAACAGAACATAATGAAGTTCTCCTTGATGCTTATAATGCGAATCCAAATAGCATGAAAGCGGCCATTGAAAATTTTGCCGATTATAAAGCTGAGGTAAAATGGTTGTTGCTAGGTGATATGTTTGAGCTGGGTGAATATAGTAAACAAGAACATGCACAGATCGTTGAGTTGCTGAAAAGCAAGAAACTAGAACATGTGGCTCTTGTTGGTGAAGAGTTCTATGAAACCTCAGACCATCCCTTTCTGAAGTTTAAGACCACGGCAGATTGTAAGGAATATCTGCTGAAGAATCCTATCCGTAAGGCAACAGTATTAATAAAGGGATCAAGAGGAATGAAAATGGAAGTATTGCAGGAACTGCTCTGATTATTTCCTTATATTAGTCATTATTTCATTTCATGTTAAAGACCAAGAACAGTTTAATCTTACTTATTGTCATGGCAATGGGCATTGGCATCATCTTAGGATATGCCATTAACCGGTCCATTACTGAATCACGCTATCAGCTTGATAGGGCTTATTTTTCAAAGATCAGTAACACAGATGCTCGGAAACAAGCAGAAGCTGCTGTGACGAAGTATGAAGAGACCTGTTTTCGAGAGGCAAAGAAAGAGGTAGCAGGAAATTATTCGATATTGAGTGATATTTTTTTGCGTCTCATAAAAATGATCATTGCTCCATTGGTGTTCGCGGTATTAGTTATAGGGGTAGCAAAGCTTGGAGATTTTAAAAGCGTTGGCAGGATAGGCGCTAAAACCCTCATATATTTTACATTGGCAACGATCCTTGCCTTAGGGTTAGGATTAGTTATCGTAAATATTTTTGAGCCCGGCAAGGTCATGCATCTTGATCTGCCGGAGAGCGGGGCAACTGCCGGAGTGAAACCAAACCAACAGAACGCAAAGAATTTTATTTCTCATGTGATCCCTGAAAGTGTTATTGGCGCCATGGCAAACAATGAGATTTTGCCAATAGTGGTCTTCGCTTTATTTTTTGGCGTAGCTGCTGCATCCATCAAAGAACATGGAAAAGCCATTGTGCATGCATGTGATAGTCTGGGACATGTGATGTTCAAGGTTACAAATTATGTAATGAGTTTTGCGCCTATTGGTGTATTTGGTGCCATCACAGCAGTAGTAATTCAACAAGGTCTCGAATTGTTAGGTGGATATGTGTATTTGATCGCATGCTTCTTTGGAGGTTTGTTGTTCTTTGTATTTGTAGTGTTGTTTGCAATTTGTAAACTATTTAATATAAAATTCTATAGCCTTTTAAAGGATGTGAAGGAGCCAGTTCTATTGGCATTCAGCACGGCAAGCAGTGAAAGTGCGATGCCTAAGACCATTGAAGCGTTAGAGAAACATGGGATTAGTAACCGTATTGTAAGCTTTGTATTGCCTTTAGGGTATTCTTTCAACTTAGATGGATCGATCATGTATATGACCTTTGCAACCATGTTCATTGCCCAGAGTTATGGTATCGATCTTTCAGCAGGGGATCAGATCAAGATGATGCTAATATTATTAGTAACAAGTAAGGGAATGGCGGGAGTTCCAAGAGCTTCTTTGGTAGTGATTGCCGGAATGCTGAGTATGTTCAATATTCCTCAGGAAGGATTGTTGCTGTTGCTTGCCGTAGATCAATTACTGGATATGGGACGAAGTGCCACCAATGTGGTTGGAAATGCCGTAGCTAGTGCTGTTATTGCCAGGTTAGAAAAAGAAAAGTTCTAGGATCAATTGTTCTTCTTTTTCAATTCGTTCATCAGATCTTCCAAGTAATCTGTCTGTAGCTCCTGGATCTCCAATAATTTCTTGTTTTGATGGATCAATAAGTGGTCTATTTTATCACTCAGGATCTTTATTTCCATTTCAGCTTTCAGGTTGATCTTGTAGTCGTGTATGCTTCTCATACGGTCCTTTTCTTCTTGTCTGTTCTGACTCATCATAATGATTGGAGCCTGAATAGCGGCCAAGCACGAGAGAATCAGATTCAGCAATATGAATGGATACGGATCGAATGGTTTTGATGCAAATATCCAGATGTTCAAAGCCATCCAAACAAGGATGAACAGAAAGAAAGAAATAATGAAGAACCAGCTGCCGCCAAATTCAGCGATCTTATCGGCCATACGTTGACCCAAGGTGAGTTCTTCCTCGATCTCAGTTTCAATATTCTCAGAGATGTACGTATTCTCTTCGATGGCCTTGATCACTTCCTTGTGTATCAGTTCAAGTTCAGACTTATCCTGTTCAATGAGCGCACTCAGATATAAGCGGCGGTAACGGTTCAATTCATGAATACTAATAAAGCAAGATTTATCGAATTCAGGATGATCCTGTTTGATCCTTTCAAAAATACCGTCCCGCAGCGCGTCGGCACTGATAGCTTCCGAGGCAGCTAATTCTTTCTTTGAAATATAACTGAAAGGCATAAAATTTATTTAGCCTAATTTACTAATGATTCCTCACAAAAAACAAAACCCTGACGAATATCAGGGTTTTGTTATCATTTTAATTGATCCTAAGCATCTAGATCTCCATAATCCAGTTTTTTACCCTGAATACGAAGTACTAAACTGCATAGCATCACAAAGAATGGAACATACATGGTGATACTTGGCAGATCAAAATGTTCTAAGATGATCTTTGATTTGCGTTTTAGGCGCTCACTGATCAAATACATTGCCGGCACCAATAGTAAGGTTAAGAATGTTGCAAAGGACAAACCAAAGATCATTGTCCAGCTCAATGGTCCCCAGAACACAACATTATCACCTCCGAAATGGATGTGTGGCGAGAAGCTTGCCAATAATCCTTCAAAATCAATATTCAAACCAACAGCCAATGGAATCAACCCCAGGATGGCAGCGGTTGCTGTAAGTATAACCGGCGTCATACGTGTTTTACCTGCTTCCACGGTAGCATCCTATAAGCCCATTCCTTTATGTCTAGCTTCTTCAGAAAATTCAACAAGTAAGATACCATTACGGACGACAATACCTGCGAGGGCAACAACACCAACGCC
>DAISHL010000013.1:0-15713 GCA_036822555.1 Bacteroidota bacterium
ACTTGCGAAGAATAACATCTTTCCGTCTTTGCTAAATGTTGGATGTGCAACTGAATAATCCTTACTGTTATATTCGAATGGAGTAATGAGTCCCCAATTTCTGTCGTGCCCGCTTGCAAAGTACAACCTGGCTGTTGAATTCTTTCCTGTGGTCTCAATTCTGGTGAAGCAAATGGTATTGCCATCGGCTGTTATAGCTAAAGGTCCATCATGTCCCTCTGTATTGATCTTTTTAGAGAAGAATTTATTCTTTGTGGCCTTAGACCCTTCAATATTAGCTATGTATAGATTCAGGAACGGCTGTCCGTCATACTCATCCTTAGCAAATTCAACAAAATCAAAAGATTCTCTTTCGGCAGCGTAGATCAATTTGCCGTCAATGTAATTCGGTGAGAACTCTGAATAAGTTGAATTGATGCTCTCTACATTCTTTACATCATACTCCTTTGGCCTGCTCTTCCAATACTTGATCTCAGCACAGAACTTTTGAACTTTCTTTGCTGTACCTGAGTTTGGTTTTTGTTTGATGTACTGATCGTATTGCGACAAGGCCTCTTCATATTTTCCATTGGTCTTTAATACTGAGGCATAATTGTAATTCACATCCGGATCAACTTTTGAATTAATGGCCAAAGCATTCTTATAGGCCTTTTCCGCTTTTTCATATTCATTGACGTGACGATAACAATCAGCGAGTTTGATCAATGCTTCCTGTTTGGCCACTTCCTTTCGTGAAGCCTTTTCATAATGCGGGATCGCTTTAATATATCTGTTCTGCTGATAAAGCTTGTCGGCCTTGGAAAGCTGACCATAACCAGCGTAGGAGAACACTAGGAAAAAGAGAAAATATAAATACCTTAAAAACATAAAACTTATAAGAAACGAGGTGAAACAACTTTAGCATTTTTACCCAAGAAATCAAACCCAAGGGTAATCTCATGTGACGGGCCAAGAACTCTGGCATCCTTCAATCCCATATCATAACTATAGCCCACTTTGAACTTTGGAGTTGCATAATAATTTATCAGGAATCCAGGTCCGTATGGGCCTCGTATAAAGAAACCCAACCAAAGCTTGTTGTAAAGGAAAAAGTTAAAATTAAGATCGAGATTATTACTTCCCCTGCTCACTGTGCGGAACATTATTGTTGGTGCAAACACTGCGTTCTTATTGATCACAAATGATTTTCCGAGTGTTATGAACGAGTGCGTTCTTAATCTGTAAGATAGATATCCGGATGATTTATTGGTTGTATCTTTTAGTTCGATCTTGAATACTTCCTTCGCATATAGATGTGTTGAAGAGAATCCAAAAAAGAAATTATTACTGCGCAGATACATACCTGCATTGAAATCCATGCTTCCTCTGTTCAGGTCGTTAAAGGCAGCTGTTGAATTATCCATGGTCTTAAATGTGATCTCAGAATAATTGAACTGAAAACGGTTATAACCTGCGCTTAGGCCCATCGACAATTTCCATTTATTGGATAACTTAAGAATGTATGCAAAATTACCTGCGGCACCGATCACATTCCTTGGTCCCATCTTATCATTGAGAATGGTTAATCCAACACCAATATTCTTTTTAAATACCGGACTGTGAACACTGATAACATTGGTTTTCGGGGCGCCTGCAAATCCAACCCATTGGTTACGCACATTGCCAACCACTGAAATACCATCACGTGAACCCGCATAAGCAGGGTTAATGATCAAAGGATTGAATTGATAGAGATTGTATTGCGGATCTTGCTGTGCCCAGCCGATACCAAACAAACACATACTGAACAAAAATATCAAATGTCGTTTCATTAAAATAGAATATTAATTACCTAAAATTTCGATCCACCCTTTTTTAACTGGTTCCTTATTTCCAAGGTCAACCACATAATAATAGGTTCCGGGCAACACGTCTGAACTTTTGTTCTGCTGTGGCCATACCTTATCATTATTGTTATACCCTTTTTCGCTATACATGAGTGTGCCCCATCTGTTGAACACCTTTACCGTGTTCTCAGGGTAGATCTCAATATTCTCAATATAAAAGAAATCATTCTTTCCGTCATTATTCGGAGTTACCCCAGATTTTACAGTTACTTCTTTTTTGCAATCTGTATTGACCACTGTTTGGTAATAAGCACTGTCTGAACATCCCTCCGAATTGATCACATAAACCGTATAGGTTTGTATTGCCGTTGATGTTTGAGTGATAACTATACTGCTATTTGTACTGCCGTTATCCCAAATGTAAAACATACCAGAAGAGGCCATAAGATTAGCACTCTCATTGATACATAACGAAGATTTGTCAGAAGTGATGGTTGCCGCAAAGGAAGGATACAATTCAACTGTACCGGTTTGCATGGTGCCATAACATCCATCTGCACTTACCCCATTGACACTGTACTGCACAGGCGCTGTTGGGGTTAACACAATGGATGATGCTGTTGAACCACCGGACCATGTATAACTCACCGCGCCGCTCGCTGTTAATGTTGCGGATTCTCCTTCACATACTTTGTTGGGGCCGCTAACTTCAATAGTTGGTGTTTGGCCAGGTAAAATAGCAAGAGGATTGGAGGTTACCGTACATGAGGGGTACAACACAAAGAATGTTGGATAGGTAGCCACAACAGAATAGGTTCCCGGGGAAGTGATCTTTTTAATATGACCGGGATTTGTCAAGGCTGTGGAAGGACTAAATGTACTTAGATAATTGAAAAAGAAATCCTGTAATCTGTTGTTAAGCACAATGGTATCACCGGCACATAATTTTGTTTTGTAACCGATTGGCACCAGTGAATCTAAATAAGTAAAATTCTTAAGCATTACCAATGAAGTCAAATTCTCTGAACCAAAGGAAACGATCTCTTCTCGTTGATTGAGATCCACATCGGCAGCAGTTAGTCCACCCGAAATATGACCTTGCAAATTGAAGGGTATAGCAGGACTTATAAAATTGAAGAGATTCTGATTGTCATGCATATAAACCATTACTGAATTGGTTGAAACGCTATTTACGATCAGATCGCTCAAACCATCTTTATTCACATCCGAAAAACAAAAATCATTTGGCTCAAACAAAAAGGTAGCTGTTCCTTTCGGATTAAGATAGGTAAGCACAGAATTTGTGTATACCGGAGAGTACACATGAACATAATTTATTGGCCCCAGCTTTCCTAAAATTGTGATCTCTTTGATGCCATCATTGTTCACATCATAAGACTTGACCTTTTTATGTTTGATGCCTGGAATAGCTGGCGAAAAACTATAGCCTTGAGTAAGGTTACTGAACAGATTATAGGCAATGGTAATTGAATCTAAATCTTCAGAAACAAAAATGATCTCATCGTAACCATTCTTATCAAGATCAATGGATGCTGCATCAAATATACCAGTTGGTGTAGTTGTAGTAGTTTTAAGAATATTGCCGGAACCCGAAATAAAGGATAGCGTGCCAGAGCTCGCACTCATATTCTTTCTTACGCTGTAGTAATATCCGGGAACAGGTGAAAATTTCGACCCAATGGTAATAAGGTCAGGGCCATTCACATTATCATTGTTAGTTACAAGAAGTTTAGCGAACATGGCACTTGAAGATAATGTTACAGGAATACTGTCCTTTGGGAATATTATTCCATTGGTGTTTCGAAACGTAAGGATATCACTTTGCGCGTTGACCATGGCAAAATCACGTTTACCATCGCTGTTAAAGTCTGCTGATACAACATTACCTCTGTAATTCATCGGATGGTAATATACATTAAGTATATTGCCGGGATACTGTGGCATCGACAAGCTGCCACTTGTGGTTGCGAGTTTTAATTTGTATGAATTAATATCCAGGAATACAGCATCTAAGAAATTATTATTCTGTGTAAAATTACCAAAGGCCACAGCATTCATGTTGAATACTGAGTCGTTAGGCGCCTTCACCTTATCGTAATTTATAAAACATAAATTACGCTTATTATCCAAAAATGTTCCTTGTGCAGTTACATAAGTGAAAGCACTAAGGAAACACAAGAGGAATATGGCAAGTAGTTTTTTCATCATTACTATTTTCTTATTCCAATACTTCTATCCAACCTTTTCTGGTTTTGCCGTTGTTATTCTCGATCACATAAAAATATGTTCCTGGTATTACTTTCTCATTCTTACGAGGCCAGTGGTTGTCGGCATTCCTGTAGTTCTTTTCGCTGAACATAAGGATTCCCCAACGATTGAAGATCTTAACTGTGGCTTCAGGATATAGCTCAATGTTATCGATAGTAAATACATTATTCACACCACTTACATTCACACCGGTATAGATCTTCAGATCACATAATCCGTTCTCATCTTTGATCTGCACCACATGGTAAGTGCTATCCGTTTTTGTTTGAGTGCCGAGTGAATAGGTGAACTTCACCTGAACAGAAAAACTTCCGGCTGATAGATCCGTTATCTTGTCGCAGGTATAAGTTGGGCAGAGTGCCAGAGGACTCCAAAAGTACTTCACAGAAGCATTGGAAGGAAGATTATCTATGATCACACGGATATTACCGTCGGCTTTATCTGCACATGAAACATCAGTAGGGATCACTGACACCGACGTATTGGAAACTACAACCATGTCGGGCTGCAAGAATCCTTGCGTTAAAACGTTGGTGTTATTGGTTGCAGTTGACACAACCACTTCCCCTATATTGTCGGAATACACAACGGGCTGTATCCCTAATACTACGGTATTTGTTTTTCCACCACTGTTTATTACGGATGGCGTTATGGTTTGTGAGACCATGTTCAATGCAAAACAAAAACCAATTATGGTTATTAATAATCTCATTCTTTTAATTTGCCTCAATAATTAAATAATTAAATTCAATGTTTTGCCCGGTTCCTGGGAATCCGTTCGAATGTATTGTAAATCCAGTGGTTGATGCAGATACAAAGAATGCCTTACTTGTATATTCAATAGCGCCATACAAACTTGCAGGCGTAATGATTACTATTGGAGCAACTGCATACGGCATATTAAATGAAAAAGTTGCCATGGCACATCCTGCGCAAGGAGCATTGCTATTATTCATTATGATCTTTCCTGCAACGTCATTAGAACCTGCTGCTAAAGAAATGGTGCCTGCATAACCTCCACTGAATACAATTGTTGGCGCTGTGGATTGTTTCACCTGGATATGCCCATTAGCGATGGCTAATCTTGAGTTATTTGTTGGGATGTTAGTTCCAATTCCTACATTACCCATGCTGTTTATAAATACTCTGTCAGGTATATTATTTGTCCAGAAACTCATTGAGTTATTGTTGGCATTGTATCTTACCCGGCCTAAAAAATGGTTAATAGAAGTTCCAAAATTTAAAGATTAGAAAATGGTACTAGAGGAAACCATACTGAAATCGGTAGATGGAGTAGTTGCAAGCTGCATGTTTTCTGTAGGGGTACTTGTACCTATACCGATATTGCCATTTGTTAATACCCTTATCTTTTCAGTTCCGGCTCTTATCACTGTTGGTATTAGTAAATTACTTCCTAAATAAACAGAAGAGGCATCTCTGTAAACTACAAATTCATTACCTATCTTATATCCTTGATTCAAATCGATATTTACATCGCCAACACCAACATGTAATTTATTATTAGGAGCAGCAACACCAATACCTACATAACCATTGGATCCAATAACATTTATTCGGTTAACGTTGTTCACATTCAAGATCCAGTCGCCTGCCGGAGTTGCAAAGTGCGATGCAAAAGGAGTTCCATTTTGTAAATAGCTGTATCCTGCATTGCTTGCTACCGAAGTGGCATTAACCTGATAAAACGCTCCTAAAGTGCTTGAACCATTATAGCGCACGCCAATAGAAGAACTTGATGTAACTACTAAAGGAAAGGTTGGATTGGTTTCTCCTATACCAATATTTCCATTGGCAAATACCATTCTTTCAGTATTATTCTGGTCAATAATAAATCTACCTCCATTTATGGTCATGTTATATCTGTTCGTTTGCTGCTTTATACCAATACCAATACCTTGTGAAGCAGAGGTTGATTCGATCAACAAAGTATCTGTGCCTGCCTTTTGCAAATGAAGCATGGTTGCAGGTGTAGTGGTATTAATCCCTATCCTGTTATTGGCTGCATTCCTAAAAATATTGGTAATGCTCATTGAGGTAGCTCCAGCATACATTGGCAAATATCCGGTAGTTCCCATTCCACTGATGGTAGAGATCGTTTGTGTTACATTGACAGTACCCTGACTCAAGGTAATTGAATTACCGATCACACTTAAACTTGGTGCCGGCACATTCAAAGCATAGTTTGGATATGATCCCAAAATATTCCCAATGCCATTTGTAGAAAATGTTGGAGGAGGTATATTCAACAGGTAGCTGGGGTAAGTACCGGTGATCGTTCCAATTCCAACATTTGAAAAAGTGGGAGGTGCCGCAGAAACAGTGTATGTACTGGATGGCCCAACCGGATTCACATTCACAATACCGCCAGGTATCAAGATCGTTGGCGCTACCGTAGCTGTAGCAACCGGACGCCATGCTGCTTTGCCGCTCGGCAACAAGGTTAATACCTTATTGTGATAATAGCTCGGTGAAGTAACAGGAAAATGAACAAGTGTATCTCCAATATAGGTACGTCCGTCAAAGTAACCTGCATAACTGTTAGGTGTAATACTTCCATTGTAAACGGTTCCGTACAATCCTATACCATAAGCTGTATTGCTGGCAACTGATCCGATACCGATCACGCCATAGGCATATCCTGATGATGTTCCAAATCCTGAAACACCAATCCCCATTCCGCTACCAGAGTTGGATCCATAGGAGGTTAATCCTGTTATTGCCTGGTTAAAATCTGGTAAGGAAGAATTAGTATTACCGCTTGTAACAGCCCTGAATGCCTGTTCGCCGCCCTGTGCATTGCTTTTATTCGCATTTAAGGCTACAGAATCTGCAGCAGATGCTTCCACATTCATTTTAATTCCGGTAGATGCATTAGCTATACCAACCCCAACATTGCTGCCATTATGATTTAGATTATTGCTTGCGATCCATTTATTTTGGTTCCCATCATAATACATGGTTTGATTTGGTAAACCGCCCGGCATACCATTTCCGGCATTCTTTGAAAAAATGGCATAAGGTACTGTTGCGAACGCTTGTTTTGTTCCAATGATGTTCCCATTCAAATATACCTCATAGCAAACCTTTCCTCCGACCCAGTTAACACTTCCCGTAAAGGTATTTGAGCCGCTTGGCGTTCCCTTTCCTATTTGCAGGTTAACAATGCCTGCAGAATTAACTGTAAAATTATGGGTCTCTTCATAGGTTGCACTTGCCGTAACCAGATCGTCATAGATCTTGAAGCTGATACTCCCTGAAGTTCCTGCGGCTAACACCACATTGCTTTGATCCCTAAGAACAGCCTGATAATTGATAAAGTCGGGAAAGGCATTTTGCGAAAAAGCACTGCTGCTGAATACCAAGAGCAGTAAATAAAGAATTCGTTTCATGTGTGTAGTTAAAAAAATCCAACTGCCAATAACTTAATGGCAAAAAATTAAAGAATAGAGCACTCCCTTATGGGAACCCTAAACCTTCAATTACAAGTAAAATTAATGAATTTTTTGCTTAAAAAGCAAATAAAATGCTAGTTTTCTTTTAGCCCTCTACCCTCTTTATTTATGCGGTTCTCGTCCTTTAACTGCATGATTATTTTGTCGAGAATACCATTAATGAACACCTTACTGCTTGGGGTACTATATTCTTTACTGATATCAATATATTCATTCAAAGAGGCCTTTACAGGCACATTTGGAAGGTACAGGAATTCGGTGATACACATTTGCATTAACAGCATATCCATTTCCGCTATTCTGTCCAACTCCCAATTCTTTACGTGTTTTTGGATCAGCTCGATATTGTGTTCTTTATAAAGTATCGTCTTCTTGAACAAGGTACTTACAAACTCCTTGTCATCCTTTTCATCCTTAAACAATGGCAGCAGTTTGAAGTTTCCGTCAAAGGTCTCAAAATGCTTGATCATGGATGTATAGGCAACATGAAGATCGTCTGCCCAATAAATGTTCTTGTCCTCAATGATCGAGTTCAAAACTTCATTCTCATTCAATACCTTTACAATCACAGCGATCAACAATTGTCTGTCTGACTTCACCCCTGTGGCCTCACCTTCCATGAATTTAGCGTATTCCTCGGTCTTTTTCATTTCTCCGATCACCCGTCTTATCAGATCATTGTCTATCAAAGAACTTAATTTACGCTTTTCGAATTGGAGTTTAAGATCTTGACTGTTTGAAATAGCCATTAGCAAGGTGTTGTTCACCAACCTCATGTTCGGCTCCAGATCTTCTTTGGACGGCAATCTTTTATTCTTGTTCTCGTCGATGATCTGCAATGCATTCTGGTGAATACCGGCAAAAATATTCAGGATGATCAAATAGAGATCATACACCTGATCGATCGAACGGAATAGTTCCTTTTCAAAAGCAGACATATCGGGCTTTTCATTCTTGAAATAAGAATAAAGTGCCTGCATGGTCTTAATTCTCAAAAAACGTCTGCTTAACATCATAGTAATTCAATTAAAGTACTGCATTAATTCTGGCAATGGCCTCAATGCGTTGTTCTGCAAGTCTGTTTGCTGCCAAATAGTTAGGTATTCCTTCTTTCTTTGCCAACTGGATCAAATTATAGGTAGTATCATAGATCTTCTCGGCATGCGACAATGCTCTTTCGCGGTTGTACCCTTCAAGTTCATAATACACATTGATGATGCCACCTGCATTCACCACAAAATCTGGGGCATATAAAATCCCCTTCTTTCCTACCTCAACACCATGTATGGTCTCATCAGCCAACTGATTATTTGCAGCACCACAAATGATCTTACATTTCAATTTTGACAATGTATCGTTATTTACAGTTGCACCCAAAGCACATGGTGCATAAATGTCCATGTCAAGATCAAACATTTTATCTGCTGGCACAAACTCTGCCTTATACTTATCCGATACAGCTTTGATACGCTCTTCGCTGATATCGTTGATGTACACTTTTGCTCCTTCTTTGGTCAGGTGGCTCACAAGCACTTCACCAACGTGTCCTATGCCCTGAACCAATACTTTTTTTCCGCTCAAACTATCGCTGCCCCAAGTTTCTCTTGCACTGGCCTTCATGCTCACATAAACGCCATAAGCTGTCACCGGACTAGGATCTCCGCTTCCTCCCATATTTTCAGGCAAACCACTCACATGGTTTGTTTCCATATGGATGATCTCCATGTCCCTGCTTGACATTGCAACGTCTTCAGCAGTGATATATTTGCCACCAAGACTGTTCACAAATTTTCCGAATCTGCGTAACAACGCCTCAGACTTTACCTTCATGGCATCACCAATAATCACGGCTTTTCCACCACCCAGATTCAATCCTGCAACCGATGATTTATAGGGCATTCCTCTTGACAAACGCAACACATCATTCAAGGCCTCCATCTCATTCGCGTAATTCCACATACGTGTACCACCCAAAGACGGGCCCAACACAGTGTTATGGATAGCGATAATGGCCTTTAATCCAGTAGCATTATCGTTACAAAATACAACCTGTTCATGATTGTTCAACATCATTTGAGCAATAACCGGGTCTTTAGATAAATCGGTCTTTGATAATTCTTTTACTTCCATGGTTTGTAAACAGGTCACAAAGGTATGTTTATTTTTGTTTTAATAAAGCATAAAAAGATATACTTTTACATTTCAGTGCAAGTTACAGAGGTTCATACCAAACATCATTTTAATCTACACCCATACAATTCGGGAAATTGCAAATTGTACCTTAAAATAGGCGACAATTCCATTTCCGCTGCCATTTTTGGTAACAATGGCAAATTACATGAAGTGTGTGAAACGATATTTGCCTCTAATCCAAAAAATAACGACTCTCAGATAAATGAATTGAATTTTTTTCTGAAGGATTTTGACATTTTAAAACACAGCTACTCTCATGTTTCAGTGCAGATCCTCAACAGAAAATTCACATTAGCACCGGTTGCTTTTGCTGAGAAAAACATTGCAGAACTCCTTACATTCAACCTTGGAGAGAACCATGGAAGCAGTATTCAAAAGAACCTCATCAACTCATCCATTTGTTTTGCATATGCCTGTCCGCAAGAACTGATCAGTTTAACAGAGAAGATCTTTAACACGGCAGTGATCAAACACACCGGTGCTTCAACCATCGACCTTTTTTTGAAACTTGCTCCTTTTAAGAATCAAGATCTGTTCTTGAACATTCATGGGAACCTGATCGAATTGGTCATAAAAAAGAATAATGAGCTCTTGTTCTATAACATTTTCAAATGGGACAATAATGAGGACATTGTATATTTTCTTTTGTTCACCATGGAGCAATTTGGACTTGACCCCGCGAAGGCTTCAGTGACCATAGCCGCCAATATGCCCGTAACTCATGAGCTTTTTGTGTTCATTAAAAAATACGTACGCAACATACAATTCTTCATTAGCAGATCCATAGACATTAAAACAGATGACCTGCCAAATCACATTTATTTCAATATCATAAACGAACACTTGTGCGAATAACCGGAGGTACATTAAAAGGCAGAACCATTGAGGTGGCAAAAGGATTGCCGGTGAGGCCCACAACTGCCTTTGCCGGGGAAGCACTGTTCAATATTCTTAACAACAAGATCGATTTCGGCAATGTGAAGTTCCTTGACCTGTTCTCAGGGACTGGTCATATTTCCATTGAATTTGCTTCGCGAGGCTGTTCCCAGATCACCGCGGTTGACATCAATTTCAACTGTGTGAACTTCTTAAAACAAACAGCCAAAAAATACCAATTGCCTATTATGTGCCTTAAACAAGATGTATTCAAATTCCTGGAAGAATCTTCAAACACTTATGATGTGATCTTTGCTGATCCTCCGTATGACCTGAAGAATATTGAGGACATACATACATTGGTGTTTAACAAAAAACTATTAACTGAAAATGGCATACTGATCATTGAACATGGGCCTCGAACAAAGTTAGATCACCTCAGCAATTTCGCACAACATAGAAAATACGGAAACGTTAATTTTAGTTTTTTCAATAACCACCAAACAACTGCATTATGATCATTGACGTACATACACACATTATACCAAAACATTTACCTGATTTTACAAAGCAATTTGGATACGGGGATTTCATTCAGCTTGAACCCCATGAACCCGGAAAGGCATGGATGATGCAAGGTCGCAAGCGCTTCAGAGAGATCCTTGCGAATTGCTGGGCGCCTGAGGTTCGCATCAAGGAAATGAAACAACATGGCATCGACAAGCAAGTTATTTGCACAATCCCTGTGATGTTCAGCTATAATGCAAAACCTGAGGATGGTTTACTGATCAGCGAATTCTTAAACGACGACATTGCCGCAACCATAAATCAACACCCTGTCAAATTCATTGGACTTGCAACAGTTCCTATGCAAGACACAAAACTGGCGGTGAAAGAATTGGAAAGAAGCATGAAGCTTGGTTTCAGAGGCGTACAAATAGGCAGTAATGTAAACAACATCAACTTAAATGATGAACGCTTCTTTGATTTTTGGGCTGCCTGCGAACAGTTGAATGCCGCCATTTTGATCCATCCATGGCAAATGATGGGACAAGAACATATGACCAAATACTGGTTACCATGGTTGGTAGGTATGCCTGCAGAGATCAGCAGAGCTGCCTGCAGCATGATCTTTGGAGGTGTGTTTGAACGGTATCAAAATTTAAAAGTTTGCTTTGCACACGGAGGAGGATCTTTGCTACCTACACTAGGCAGAATAGAACACGGTTGGGAATGCAGACCTGACCTTGTGGCAATTGACAACAAAAAGAATCCAAAGGACTATCTCGGTCGTTTTTGGGTTGACAGTCATGTGTGTGACACTGAAATGTTAGAGTATACCGTAAAAAAATGTGGCGCCAACAGAGTAATGCAGGGAAGTGACTATCCATTTCCTTTGGGTGAAGCTATACCTGGTGAATTAGTACACAAAACACCTTTGAGCGACAAGGACAAGCAACTGGTATTCTTTGGTGCTGCTGAAGAGTGGCTTGGCCTGTAATCCTACCAATAATTGTCATCGAGATTGAATCTCACATTGATGACATTATTGAACTTTGAACCAAAAGTATAGTTCAAGTTAATGCCGTAGTTGTAATTATAATCAGTCTTTAATTGAACCTGATTTAGCAATATCTCGCTTGCGGAAGCGTCAGTTGCCCTAATGAAGAACTGATCATTTACCATACTAAAACCACACCACAAGCCAACTCTTAACCCTTTTAAAGGATTGAAATCTATTGACGGATAAATGGATGCATTGTAATTCTTCACGTGATTGAAATAATGCCATGCACCAGCATTTAAGTTCAGACTACCCCATTTCTCAATTTGTGACCATTGCACCACAAATGCATGGATCCCATACCATTCATAGATCCTGTTGTAAACTGTTCTTTCAAAATAATCCTGATACCTGACACCGATCCTGTAAATGAAACGCAATTGTCTCCGAGATGCTTGAGCGTAATCAAATACATTATACTCTATACCCGGATAATAACTTGTACTGTTTTTTAAATTCATCACAGTGCTTTGAAAATAGGTTGCATAATGCCCAAGAGCAAAATGTTTACCCACTGAAAATGCCATCAAATGATATCCCCCGAGATTACTTTGCAGACCTTTGACTGTGGTTGTGTCATTAATGATGAATTTTTGCGTATTCAAATTGTACCAGCCACCTGTTTCTGTTCTGAATTTTTCAGTAGTTCTGTTGGCAGAAATATTTCCACTTACATTCAAAAAACTTTGGTATGAATTTGCATTCCCGTTTAAGTTACCATTGATGTTGAAAGTCCAAAAATTCCATTTATCCTTTACCTTATCTGCCATCAAATGGTCGCCATTCAATTCAATCGTGTAATTGATCTTCTTAAGCAGATCGGTTTGCACCAAATACTTCAGGAGTCCTTTCTTTAAGATCTCAAGTATCCCCGACCTAAGATCAGCATCTGTGGCATTTGGCTCTGATTGGAAAACAAGCGTATCGGCCTGCCCTTTGAATTTATTCTGACCGGATAAGAATAATTTATATTCATTACCTCCGGTACCAATCCTGTTCACGGTTAACAATGCATAAACATCGGCGAGCCTTCTGTCTCTCACAAAATTCACAAAGTTGATCTCCTGTCTGTAAAAGGCCTGATTGCAAAATTCACAATCATAAAACAAATTCAAAAGATCCTTCCTCGTCACGCTAGAATCGGTTTGTGAGCGATTTTCCTGTGAATAAACAAGAATAAATACAGTAATGAATAGTATTCTTTTAAAACCTTGCATCTTATACGAAGCTAAATATCCTTTTGTTATGTTTATTGACAAAATAGACCAATTGTTCAATTCCTATGTAAACGGTAAATATTTACCTATTTAAGCGATTAAGCTGCCTTATTATTTTTTTAAACGGCAACGATGCGTAAATTTGCGTTCATCTATGATTAGAGCTATCAAGGATTCTAAGAACAAACCCCTTATTATATGGCTGCTTAGCGGCTGCTTATTTATATATGCCATGGTTGTTGTTGGCTGCCTCACGCGTTTAACACATTCAGGGCTTTCAATTACCGATTGGAGTTTTATGTGCTCTTTTCCACCATTAACGGAAGGTCAGTGGACTGAGCGCTTTGTAAAATATCAGCAATCTCCAGAGTTTCAAAAGGTGAATTACACAATGACGCTTGAGGAATTCAAACCTATTTTTTTATGGGAATACATACATCGCATGATCGGACGAACCATGATGTATGTTTTTGTGATCGGGTTCATTTATTTCATCATCAAAAAGAAGATCACAAAAGACATGTGGCCAAAGATGGGTTTGCTTTTCTTCATGGGTGCCATGCAAGCAGTTATAGGATGGTGGATGGTATACAGCGGTCTTCAAAACAAGCCTGCCGTAAGCCACTATCGGCTTGCCACACATTTAATGAGTGCATTTACCCTCTTCGCCTTCACCTTTTGGTTCGCTTTAAGTTTGATCTACCCAAAAGAAGAGCAAGCCCAGCCAAACAACGGTAAAAAACTGATCCCGCCATTTTTGTTATTCTTTGCTGTTTTGTTGATACAGATCATATTTGGCGCCTTTACCGCAGGGTATGTTGAGGGCGATTCGTCAAAAGTAAGACCGGGGCTCAGCTTCAACACATGGCCAAAAATGGGTGACGAATGGGTTGCCGAACAAGTTTTCATGCGGGATGGGTTTTATGCGAATGTATTTGAAAACGCCAGTGGTATTCAATTTGCACATCGAACTATCGCACTTCTGTTAGTTGCATCTATGATCTTTGTGTGGGTAAGATCAAATAAACTAACCCTCACCAAAGCACAATACAATGGTGTTACCTTTCTGATCTATGGTCTTACCATACAATTCATTCTAGGCGTATTAACCCTTGTTTACCAGGTACCAGTGATCATGGGAGCACTCCATCAAACAGGCGCGTTCTTCCTTTTTGCCGTTTCAATTTTCATGTTGTTCAATCTATTCAAAAAGCAGGCCTGACCATGAACGATATGTTTGAAAATGAACCATTCGGCGAGCAGCAGAATTATTCATACTCCACTGGTGGATTTCCTCCAAAACCAGTATTGGCAGAACGGAATGAAAGCTCCCTGGCACGTTCCCTTATCAGTTTAGGCATCTACTTTTTACTTTTTTACTTCCTGTTTGAACGCAATATTGCCTACATAGCAGCTATACTTGTTGTGATACTCATTCACGAGTTCGGACATCTGCTGGCCATGAAAGCTTTCAAATACAGCAATGTCAAGATCTTTATTCTGCCTTTGATAGGCGCCCTTACTTCCGGGAAAAAGCAAAATGTATCTCAACTTCAATTGAGCATTATTATTCTGGCCGGCCCATTGCCCGGGATAATCATAGCCTGCGCCTTGTATTACTTGAATAACTCAATGAATGATGAGACAGTGAAAATGCTTGCGAATTCGTTTTTATTCCTCAATTTATTCAATTTGCTGCCTATCTTTCCATTAGATGTCGGACGATTACTGGAAACTCTTTTCTTTATACAGAACCATATCATTCGTTTGGTATTCGGCATCATTTCCATTATGGTGCTAACTGTTCTCTTCTTATTAAGCAATCCTATCATGCTTATCATTCCGGCCATGATGGGTATAGAATTATTCAACGAGAATAAGAATGAGAAGATCCGTGAGTATCTTAGATCAGAGCGTATCAATGTGAACCAGGAATACAAGGATATCAGCGACAAAGATTACTGGCTTATCAGAGACTGCATCCTGTTCAATTTTATGAAAAAATTTGGTGGGATACAACCGGGTGTTTATCAATACAGTCCGCTAGAGCCGGTTTTGGTTCAACATATGAACTCCGTATTGCAGGTGAACATGCTGTATGACATGGGATTGTTGAAACGGATCCTCTTTGTGATCGTTTATGTTGCGGCAATTATTCTTCCACTGTTGCTTTTCAGTTTGCAATTCTGACTGAAAATGAGTTAATTTGATTCTTTAGAAAAGATTTTATATGTCAGTTTGGAGAATTACACCTTTATCGGAATTTGAGGCAAAT
>DAISHL010000014.1:0-15133 GCA_036822555.1 Bacteroidota bacterium
TTTTCTGAAAAGAGTATGGGCCTCTCCGATTCCCTGAGCCCAGAATGATCTTTGGCCGCATGGGTGTGGTTATTGGTTTTGTTGTTGTATGGTATGTGTATGCCAAATGGTTATCCAAACATCACCACAATGAGGCCTTTGCTTTGGAACCCATGCTTGTTACTGAATGGAATGTGGCATTAGGTGTGTTCGACACGATAAAGAATTTATGGAGCAAACATTATTTCGCCTATGAGTCTTATGTCCTGTTCAGCGCTTCGTTCATTGCGATACTTGTATTCTTTAAGTACGCCAACCGTTTGTTATGGAGTATTACCATGTTGTACTTTTTTGGCTTGCTGTGCTATGCATATCTGTTCTTTTACCAGTTCAAATGGCATGATTATTATTTCATCGCACTGATCCCATTGGCGGTCTTTTTGGTCATCACATTCCTGGAAATGGTGATGCGATTCTCAAGAACCTATTTTGTGCTGACAGAGATCACCCTTATTGTTGTGTTGTTCTTCAATGTGAAAGAGTCGTTGATCTTTTGCAAGCGTAATTACCACATGCGTTATTCTAAGGAAATGTATTACTGGACCGGAGATTACAGAGCTTATGAGGATCTGGAGCCGAAACTCAGAGCAAAAGGCATCAAGCGCACAGATAAGGTCTTAAGTTTGTTTGACGATTCGTATTGCAGTAGTTTATACCTGATGAATCAGATCGGGATCAATCATGAGAATGAGGCTCCTACTGAGAATATTAAAATTTATCTGGCGAATCCAAACATTAAGTATCTTGTGGTGAATGATTCCGTGCGTTTCAATAAATATTATCCGAATACCTTACAAAAGAATATTGTTGTAACTCATCGTGGATTGATCGTTTACAAGATCAGATAATACATGAATTGGAGAAAGTACATACATGCTATTTACAAGCCTTCAGTGATGTTCCTCATCATTGTATCGTGTTTTGTTACCGTTACCATGGATGTATGGAGAAGCTGGCACACCAATCAGAGTCAGGTATCGTGGGACGTAGCCAATTATTATTCGTATCTGCCGGCATATTTCGGTAACAATGGATCATTTGAGTTCAACAATCCGGGTTTTGAGAATAATTATTTACCGGTGTATCCCGGCGACAATAAGCACATCCCAAAAACAACGTATGGAATGGCGCTGATGTATTCACCTTTGTATGCCCTTGGATACAAGATCGCCATTAATCAGAACGACCCTCGCGATGGGTTTAGTGAACCTTTCTATACAGTATTACACTGGGGTACCATGGCTTATGCCTTGCTTGGTTTACTATTACTTAGGAATTTTTTGGTGAAGTTCTTCTCAGAGAAGGTCACCACCATTACACTCATTGTATTATTTATGGGCACTACATTGTTTTTTTACAGTGTATCAATGCCTGAGATGCCTCACTCCAATTTATTCTTTTTGTTTGCTGCATTCCTGCTGGTGAATTATCACTGGCATCACAAACAGTCGGTAGGTTCATCCTTGTTGCTTGGAGCTCTCATTGGATTGATAGCCCTGATCAGACCTACGGATATTATGATCGGCCTGGTGTTCTTGTTTTGGCCAATGGGAGAAAAGTTCGATCTGAAACAAAAGTTCATGTTCTTACTCTCAAAATGGAAAACACTTTTGTTAATGTTCTTGGCTGCATTTTTAATTTGGTTGCCGCAAATGCTTTTTTGGAAATACCGTACCGGACACCTGCTTTATTTCTCTTATCCGGGTGAACGTTTTTTTTGGACAGATCCGCAGATCATTAATGTATTATTCAGTTACCGCAAAGGCTTATTCGTGTATACCCCTTTGTTGCTTGTGGCTTGTGTTGGATTCTTCTTCATGAGAGACAGATTGAAGCCGCTCAGGGGCTTATTGATCTTCATCAGCGTATTGAATCTATACATTGTGAGTTGCTGGTGGGATTGGTTCTTTGGTGGTAGTTTCGGAGCACGTGCTTTTGTTCAGCATTTTGCGTATTTAAGTATTCCCTTGGCCGCAATTATTGCCTTTGTTTTTGAGGAGTGGCAGTTGCCGGATTGGAATAAGTTGGCCAGACTGCTTGCAACCATAGTATTCACCTTAGGAATTGGACTTAATTTATTTCAAACCTATCAATATGTGAATGGCATCATTCATTTTCATTCCATGTCAAGAGCCACGTATTGGTTGGTGTTTGGTAAGGCCAAATTAAATGAACAACAACAAGCTGAATTTTGGGGCACTTTGTATTTGCCCGATTATGATAAATTAAGATCCGGTGAGAACAGAGATCAATGATATCAGGGTCTTATTGGTGATCCCTTGTTACAATGAGCAAGAATCCATTCCCTCCTTACTGAAGGAGATACGTTCAGTGCATATTCCCGGGGTTCACATTACCGCTTTGCCTGTGAACGATTGCTCAAAAGACAATACACTGAAAGCCCTCGAAACAAACGCCACTCAGTTCCTTGATCTTCCCGTGAATCTTGGCATTGGAGGGGCCGTGCAGTCGGGTTACCTATATGCCAGAGAGAATGGATTTGATATTGCTGTTCAAATGGATGGCGATGGACAGCATCCTGTAACAGAGCTGTATAAACTTTTACAACCATTAATGGATAACGAATGCGACGTTGTGATAGGATCCAGGTTCATTGAGAAGGAAGGATTCCAGTCTTCCGGTTTACGCAGATTCGGCATCAATTACTTTAAAAATTTAAATAGATTTTTACTCGGCATCACCATCACTGATTCAACTTCAGGTTACAGAGCCATCAATAAAAAGGCCATTGAGTTGGTATGCGATTATTATCCGGATGAGTATCCGGAGCCGGAGGCCATAGTGATGTATCATTTGAATAAACTCAAGATCAAAGAAGTGGCGGTGGTGATGAAAGAGAGGCAAGGAGGAACGTCCTCCATTTCGTCATTTAAAAGCATCTATTACATGATCAAGGTTACATTAGGGATATTGTTTATCTTTATAAGAACTAAATTCTATGGAAAACGTAGTGCCATATAAAATACAGATCCTAAGTATCATTGGGGCTCTCAGCTTCATGTTCTTTATCTTCCGTTTGATCGCCAAAGGGAAACTGCGTGAAGAGTACTCTATCATCTGGATCATTTGCACCCTGATCTTGTTGGTGTTCTCTGTATGGAGAGATGGGTTGGATGTGATCGCGAAACTTCTGGGTGTATACTATGCGCCTTCCTTGATATTTTTGGCAGCGATCTTTGCCATTATTATTTTTCTGGTACACTTATCGGTTGTCAATTCCAAACAACACGAGCAGATCAAAAAATTAACGCAAGAAATGGCATTAATAAAGGAGAAGTATCTTAAAGAAGATTCTAAAAAAGCTAAGAGTAACTAAATAACTTTTTAAGGTTATTAATTGGCTTTTCAATTATATAGTAGGATATAATTGCTGCCAAATAGGCTAAAATAAAGTAGCAGAGCCACAAGAAATGTTTGTTGGAAACACCAATACCATACTTCGGACATAAATAATTCCAGAAAAAGCCAATTATGAAAAGGTGGTAAATATACAGTCCGTAAGAAATTTTACCTGTAAATACCACTACTTCGTGTTCTAAAATAATTTTGCCTAACATTCTAAATCCATTGTCTGACGCCTTTAAAACAAAAAAAAGCAAACAGTAGCAAATAAATATTCGTCAAAAATTGAATCATAAATATGAAGATGTAATTTTATATGCAAGAAAAAGTACAGCATTATATAAATTATCGCTGAGCCATTAACAAAATAAGGGCTTTGAAGCTTTTTAAAAAGCGCTTCTTTGTATCTCTTAAAATATGCGATTAAAGAGCCAAGTGCCAATGGTAAAAATAAATTGGGTGTAAAATATGCTCCAAGCATCCAATTTTGTTTAACTATATAAACACAGACAATTCTCGAAATGCAAGAAAAAATAATTATGACACTAATTATTCTTAAAATGCGATCTTTTTTAACTAACAGTATTAAAAAAGGCCAAAATAAATAAAACTGTTCTTCAACTGCCAAAGACCAAAAATGATAAAAATCTCCATCATTATCTCCAGTAATACTTTGTAGGATATTTGTTGAGTAGGTTAGCAGCCAAGGGAAAATCTCTCGTGTGTTGTTATGATTGATGTAAAAAAGATAAAATATAAACAGGTAGTAAATAGGGAATATTCTTAAAATTCTTCGAATATAAAATGTTTTAATTGCTTCATTAAAAACGGTTTTTTTCAATTCAATGCTTTCTTTTTGCTCAAATAAAATATTAGTAATTAAATATCCACTTAATACAAAAAACAAAATTACACCATGACTCCAAGGAGAGTACTTTAAAATCGGATTATTAGAATCCCAAGCCATCCAGTGACCAATAATAACTGAAAGGATTGCAAAGCACCTTATGCCATCTAGTTGAGAGTAATATTTAAGTTTTTCATTCAAATTAAACTTCTCTTCTCATCCTGGCCACCGGGATATCCAATTGTTCTCGGTATTTGGCAACAGTTCTTCTGGCAATATTGTATCCTTTTTCCTTGAGTATATCACTCAAGGCATCGTCTGTTAAAGGCTTATGTTTATCTTCCGCATCAATGCAATCCTTCAATATCTTTTTGATCTCGCGTGAACTAACCTCCTCACCACTATCTGTGCTCATACTTTCGCTGAAGAAGGTCTTCAATAAAAAGGTGCCATATGGTGTTTGCGCGTATTTGCTGTTGGCCATGCGCGATACGGTGGAAATATCCAATTCTACCCTGGTGGCAATGTCCTTCAGGATCATAGGTTTTAATTTGCTTTCGTCACCGGTCACAAAATACTCCTCCTGAAATTCAAGGATGGCCTGCATACATACCATCAGGGTCATGTTACGTTGATTCAAGGCTTCAATGAACCATTGTGCACTTTCGATCTTACTCTTGATAAAGGTGGTTGCTTCTTTTCCTTCCTTATTCTTTTGTCGCGAATATTCTTTCAGCATTTCAAGATATTCCTTACTCACTTTTAATTCGGGCATGTTGCGCGAGTTGATCGAGAATTCGGGTTTGCCATCTGTTACTGTTACAATAAAATCCGGAACGATCTCGCTTTGCCCAACAGACTGGCTACCTGTATCGCCGGGTTTCGGATTCAGATGTGTGATCACATCAATGATCTCTTTGAGTTCTTCAGTGCCAATATCAAGTTTCTTTAAGATCTTTTCGTAATGCTTTTTACTGAACTCTTCCATATGGTTCTTCACCACTTCAATGGCCTGTAGCACATCTCTGGTTTGTTCTGTTTTGCGTTGCAGCTGTATCAGCAGGCACTCCTGAATGTTACGAGCTCCACCACCTGCCGGGTCAAAGGATTGTATGATGGAAAGGATCTTTTTAATCTCTTCTTTTGTGCATTGAATGTTGTAATTGAAGGCCAGGTCATCCACGATCATGTCTGTTTCCCTACGCAAATAACCGTCCTCATCAATGCATCCGATCAGATAAATGCCGATCGTATATTCCGTTTCGTTAAGGTCTTTTAATCCTAATTGTTGTTCAAGCTGACTGTGAAAATCTGGACCTTCTACCACCACAAACTCGCGTGATTCATCATCAGCGCCTTTGTTACTCACTTCATATTTATAGGCATCCAATTCTTCATCATCCATGTAGTCTTCCATCTCCACACCATCATCAATGCGCTCGTTCTCATTCTCTTTTATATCCCCATTCTCATCCAGTTCAATTTCTCCATCTCCATCAGTGCTGTCTTCGTTGCTGTACAACTCTTCTTCTTCGTAATTCTCATTATCTTCTTCAAGTGCGGGATTAAGTTCCAGCTCTTCCTTGATACGCTCTTCCAGGGCAAGTGTAGGCAATTGCAACAACTTCATCAGCTGTATTTGCTGAGGCAACAGTTTTTGCTGCTGTTTTAGTAATTGCGATAGTTTAAGTGCCATGTTAGTTGATGTTGCAGAGGAAATAATTCTTTTTACCCTTTTGTATCAAAATGTATTTCTGACGAATGGTATCATCCATGGTCACGGTCATTTGAACATCTTCAATTTTGGTTTTGTTCATGCTCACGCCACCTGCTTGCAGCATTTTACGGGCTTCTCCTTTGCTAGGGAAGATCTGTGTTTTCTCAGCCAATAGATCCACTATGCCAATACCACCGGTGAGTTCATTTCTGTTGATGTCAAATGAAGGTACACCATCAAATACATCAAGGAATGTTTTATCCTCCAGCGCTTTCAAGTCATCAATACTTCCTTTGAATAGCACGTCAGATGCTTTGATTGCTGTTTCAAGATCGGCCTCACTATGCACTAAAATGGTCAATTCACGGGCCAGTGCTTTTTGTAAAGCGCGTTCGTGTGGAGCAGCGGCATGCGCTTGCTCAATGCTTTGAATTTCCTCTTTGGATAAGAAGGTAAAGTACTTTATGAAATTATGAGCATCGTCGTCACTGGTATTTAGCCAGAACTGGTAGAATTTGTAAGGCGATGTTTTATCAGCATCCAACCAAACATTGCCACCTTCTGTTTTGCCAAACTTGGTACCATCTGCTTTTTTAATGAGTTGTGTAGTGATGGCAAAAGCTTCCCCATCGCATTTGCGGCGTATCAATTCGGTGCCGCTGGTGATATTTCCCCATTGGTCGCTACCACCCAATTGCAATTTGCAATTCTTATGCGAGTACAAATAATAAAAGTCATAAGCCTGCAATAACTGATAGCTGAATTCGGTAAAGCTCATGCCTGTCTCCAAACGGTTCTTCACAGAATCTTTGGCCATCATGTAGTTTACGGTTAGGAATTTACCCACATCTCTTATAAAATTAAGGAATGAGTAATCCTTCATCCAATCGTAATTATTCAATAGTACGGCATTTGAATTTCCAAAGTCGAGGAATTTCGATAATTGTTTTTTAATGCCTTCAATGTTCTTGGTTAATGCAGCCTCATCCAGTAAATTGCGCTCGGCACTTTTACCGCTTGGGTCACCTACCATGCCTGTAGCTCCGCCTATCAAGGCAATGGGATTGTGTCCTGCCTTTTGAAAACGCATAAGCGTGATGTTCTGCAACAATCTGCCAACGTGGAACGAATCGGCCGTTGGGTCAAAACCAATATAAGCTGTGCACACTTCCTTATTTAAAAGTTCTTCTGCTCCCGGCATCATATCATGGAGCAATCCTCGCCAACGTAATTCTTCAACAAAATTGGTTTTCATTTTATATCATTAGTTTCTGATGGCCTAATATTACTCAGCAATAACAGGCCTATTGCGCATTAAAGATACAAATAATCCATGAATTGTCTTGAGCAATTAAGAACCTTATTCTCCAAAAAAATAGTGTAATTTTAGGCATGTTTATTTATAATGTTACTGTAAATATCAGTGATGATATTCAAAACGAGTGGGTCTCATGGATGAAGGCAACGCATATTCCGGATGTCATGAAGACCGGATGTTTTGTAGACAGCCAAATGGTAAAGGTACTGTATGTGAATGATGAAGGGCACACTTATTCTATACAATACAAGTTCCTGGAGATGGAGGATATGGAGAGGTATCAAAAGGAATTCGCACCAAAATTGCAGGCAGAACATTCCGAAAAATTCAAGGATAAGTATGCTGCCTTCAGAACAATTTTACAGATCGTAGACTAATGGCGCAACCGGTTAAGGCAAAGAAGCATTTAGGGCAGCATTTTTTGTGTGATGAGAACATTGCAAAGAAAATAGTTGACGCGGTGTTGGAGGGTAGTAAAGAGGACATGATGGTTTTGGAGATCGGTCCAGGCACCGGTGTGCTTACAAAGCATTTGATCGAAAGGGAGAATTTCCTGGCACTGGACATCGATACAGAATCCATCGCCTATTTAAAACAGACCTATCCGGCGCATGCCTCAAAGATACTGGAAGCCGATTTTTTGGAAACAGATCTGTCATCTGTAACCGGAAACAAACCCTTTAATATTGTTGGCAATTTTCCATACAACATCTCCAGCCAGATCATGTTCAGAGTGCTTGAGAACCGGAACAGAATTGATGTAGTTGTGGGAATGTTTCAGAAGGAAGTAGCAGAGCGTATTGCAGAAAAGCCGGGCACTAAAACTTACGGTATCTTGAGTGTTTTGCTGCAGGCGTTCTATACCATTGATTATTTATTTACGGTGCATGAACATGTGTTCAGCCCGCCACCAAAGGTGAAGAGTGCCGTGATCAAATTGAAACGCAATGCGGTGCAAACATTGAATTGCGATGAGACGATGTTCATTAAGGTGGTAAAAACGGCATTCAATCAGCGAAGAAAGACCATTCGGAATTCAGTGCGATCATTGATGAAAGAAGGTGCCGATAGCTCTAATTACTTGTTCGATAAACGCCCCGAACAATTAAATGTGGATCAATTCGTGGAGCTCACGAATATCATCAGTTCTTAGATCTTTTTATAAAAGTCATTCAGTTGTTTCCCAACGGCTTCAAAGGAGGCCTGCTTCACAACGAACTCATTCATTTTTTCGCGATCAAAATGCAACTCTCCATTCATGTATGACTGAATATATTTGGCCATTTCATGGATGTTGGATGCGGCGGTCAAACGTCCGAATTCATTGCTGATCAAATGAGGTAGATGTCCAACTGTTGATGCAAATACAGGAAGTCCACAAGCCAAAGCTTCCAGCGTAACAACCGGCATCCCTTCAAAATGACTCAGGAGTATCAGTGCGTGGCTTTTATTCATTAGGTCACTGATCACTTCCTTGGGTTGATATCCTTTATACTCAATGTTTACTACACCTGTTTGAGATTGTATATCTTTTGCTGCTGCAATATTCTCTGCATTACCGCCTATGATCAGCACGTTGAATTTAAGGTGTTTGTCTTGAAGTAATTTCAATACCTGAAAAGTGCCTTTTAGATTTTTTTCTCGTTCCACAAGGGAGCTTACATGTATCAGAGTGAAGGTGTCAAACCTAGGCGTGTGTGTGATCTTAAAAGTATTGGTATCAATAGCGTTGTACAACAATTCAAAATTGTTTTTCAAACCATGTGTGATCATGGCCTGTTTTTGTTTTTCAGAGACCACCCATACTTTCTGAGCCTTTCTGAAACAAGCTTCCGTGAACTGTTTTTGAATGTACCCTTTGTAGTTGCCGTCTTCAGGCAGGTAACCGCTCCAGTGTTCAGAGATCGTATAGGGCACATTGAAATGTTGCAGGAACATGTTCAATACAAGGCTCACAGGAAATACAACATTCACTTGAATGGCTTTTATAGCTATATTCTGTTGCTCTATTGTTCGGATGATCTCTTTATACGCATGTTTGAAAGCTCTTACCCGTAAATAATGTTTTATTCCGGGGATGCCGATCTTTGTTTTTGGATATGTGGCAATGATCTCTGTGAGGTTCCCGTTCTTTTTTACCTGAATAGAAATGTGTTTGGCAGAGGAATGGCTATAAGCATAGGCAACCACAACGGGTGTATGTATGGAGAGTGCCTTGGCGTGATTTTGAATGAAAATGCCGTGCATAGGATCTTCTTGCGTTGGATACCAGGATGAAATGAATAAAACAGCTGAATTGTCAGGCATTTAAAAAGGCCTTTATCAATCTATGTTAACGGCAGCCTCTAATTTGAACAACGAGTGAGTATCACTGATCTTATCAAACAAGAAACTTAATTTGTTGCCACTCTTCATGGCTATGGTAATGAATCCAAGGCCTGCGCCACCTTTTTCGCTTAATTCATTCTTTTCAAGGTGATTGATATAGTAAGCTTTAAGATCTGCAGGATCGTCAAATGAATTGATGGTCTTAAGGTCGGCCTCTACCTTGGCAATAGCGGGATTGCTGATAAGGTTGGCTGTTAATATGATGATCTGGTTGCCCTTTTTGTAAACAAGGAAATAATTGTGTTGTGCTCCATTATCATCTTTATGACCATGGATCAGCATGTTTTGGAGGGATTCTACGCAAATGAAGAAGATCTTTTTAAGTGCAGCCTTTGGAACATTCAACTCGATGATCTTTTGTTCGATCTCAGTTTCAAGCTTGCTGATGGTCTCAGTATTTAAAACACCATCATAGGCAATGATAAGGGCACTGGAAGCATTTACTGATTTTACTGATTCAGTAAAGTGCTGGTCAAAAAATTCGGCTTCTTTATTTAGTGTCGCGCTCAAGATTATTTGAAAAGTCCGTTTTGTTTGCTGTCAATTAATCGAATTACTTTGCCCAGATCTTCTTTGCTTTCGCTGAAGTTGATATCGTCCACATCAATGATCAGTAATTTACCGGCTTCGTAAGAACTAGCCCAAGCTTCGTAGCGTTCGTTCAAACGTTTAAGGTAATCAAGGCGTATGCTATTCTCGTATTCTCTTCCTCTTTTCTGGATCTGTTTAACTAATGTGGGTACTGAGGCACGAAGATAAATGATCAGATCAGGGGCCTTTATAAGGCTTTCCATTAATTTGAACAGAGAGAAATAATTATCGTAATCTCTTGTGGTCATTAATCCCATGGCATGAAGATTTGGCGCAAAAATATAGGCGTCCTCATATATGGTTCTGTCCTGAATAACGGTGTGTTTACCCTTACGGATATCCAAGATCTGGCTAAATCGGTTATTAAGGAAATATACCTGCAGGTTAAACGACCAGCGTTGCATATCTTCGTAAAAGTCGTTCAAATAAGGGTTGTCATCTGCGTCCTCGTAATGGGCGTGCCACTTATAATGTTTAGCTAATAGGGATGTTAAAGTGGTTTTACCCGATCCAATGTTTCCTGCTACTGCAATGTGCATAAATTACTACTGTAATAATAGACCAAGGTAATTATTTAACTTATAAATACAAAGAATTTAGTGATAAATAATAGATTTATCTAAATTAATTAGAATTTAGGAAGAATTTTAAGAGCTTTCTCCGGAGCACACTTTTTGGATGGACTGTTTAAGATCGGTGAACTCAAAACCGAGCGTTTGTTTAAGTTTGGCATTGGAATAAACTTTGGCGTCTGATACTCCGCTCACCCCATTTGCCAGAGGATTTGGCATGCCTGAAATTGCAGAGAAGAAACCGAGGAACTTCGAAGCCACCCATAATGCGTTTTTACCAATACGGATGAACGGCGGTTTTTTGCCAAAGGCCTGTTGAATTAAGCTGAGAATAGCCTTGTGGCTGTAATTGTTCTCTATCACAATAAAGCGCTCGTTATAGATCTGTTTGTCCATCAGTTGACACAAGGCCCTTGCCACATCAGGTGCAGCAACATACGCACTTATACCATCGATGTAAAAGGGATTGCCTTTTTTGCAAAAATGAAGCAATTTGCCGCTACTGTTGCCAAATACATTTGGTGCAATCACCACGCCAGGATTAACGATCACGGCGGGTAAGCCTTCTTCCGTGCCACGCCATACTTCTCGTTCGGCATTGTATTTACTTATGGCATAATCACTCTCAAATCCTGATGTTTTCCAGAAGACCTTTTCTGATAACTCGCCTGAATAATCATTATTATTGATGGCCGCAATGGAGCTCACATGCGCCAATGCCTTTATTCCCTTCAGAAGACATGCGTTCACCACATTGGCGGTACCTGTTTCATTGATCTTCCTCAATCGCGCATGTTCCTTCGGATCAAAGGAAACATAACCGGCGCAATGGTATACATAGCTTATACCTTCCAGTGCATCTTCAATAGAGAAACTATCTGTGAGCTCGATCTCAACCCATTTGAGTTTTTCAAGAAGCTTTAGATTGTCTTTTCCGTAAAACTCAAACACCATACGTAAGGCATCTGTATTGCTTCCGGGCCTTTTAGCGGCAATTACAGGTTTGCCTTGTTGCAACAATTCAAGCACAACATGGCTTCCAATAATTCCTGTAGCTCCGGTAACTAAATTCACGTTAGTAGTTTAAGGTTAATTGTTGTAAAGGAAGAAATATAACGGTCTGACAAAATAATCCAAGAAAGAAGCCGGTGTAGATCTGCGATGGTTTATGTTCATCCAATGCCAATCGCGAGCTCGCCACTATTCCAGACACAAGGATGCCTATGAGCAGGAACTGCAGCATGTCGTATCGCAAGAGGATATTCAATGAAATGATCATGCCAAGCAATCCGCCAAGGCCAACCATGTGCGCGCTGATCTTGTATTTCATGTTTACCAAAGCAGTAAGCAAAATTCCGGTTCCTGCGCAAAAGATAAAGATCTTAATGGTTTGCCAGATGCGCAGATCATAGAAGAGATAGAACAATCCATAGTAAAAGATGGCGGTCATGATATACGGAAAGGTCCTTTCGTTCCTGTTGCTCAAAGTAATGCTGTGTATGCGTTTCAGCTTATACATCAGATAGATGTTGAGGATCGGAAGAATGAAGGTGAACGTGAAAACTGTAATGATGATCTGCCACTTGGTCTCGTTAGAGTGCATCTATTCAAATATTGAATTCCTGTAGCCAAAGAATAGCAGAAGACATCCGTAACTGGCCATTAATAAGGGATGGAACACTACAGATATAAAAAAGGCCAGGTTTTTCATCGTTATGAAAGGAGTTTACTCAAATGTTCAATTTCTTTACGCGGATCCTTTTTTTCATAGATGATCTTATATACCGCGACTGTGATGGGCATATCCACAGTGTAGGTCTTATTGATCTCATACACACATTTCACAGCGTAGTATCCTTCGGCGATCATGTTCATTTCAAGTTGCGCTTGTTTCACACTGTATCCTTTTCCCAACATGGTACCAAACATTCTGTTCCTGCTGAATTGCGAGTAGGCTGTAACAATAAGATCTCCAAGGTATGCAGAGGCTTTGATATCCCTGTCGATGGGATGCACCGCATCCACAAATCGTTTGATCTCCTGTATGGCATTGCTTACCAGAACCGCTAAAAAATTATCGCCGTATCCCAAGGCATGACATATGCCTCCTGCCACGGCAACCACATTCTTTAGAACAGCGGAATATTCTGTGCCGTATATATCATCACTAACTGTTGAACGAAGGTATCTGCAATTCAAAAGCTCGCTCACCATCTGCGCGTTCTGTAAATTCTGACTGGCAATGGTGAGGTAACTCAGTTTTTCAAGTGCAACCTCTTCAGCGTGGCATGGGCCTGTGATAACTCCAATATTGGATAGAGGAACTTTGTAGATCTTGTTCAGATATTCACCTACAATTAAATTTTCCTGCGGAACAATTCCTTTAATGGCAGAGAAGATCACCTTTCCTTCAAAATCCTTTTCCTTCAAACTTCCAATGGTATCCATTAAGAATGCAGAAGGAACGGCCAATACGATCACATCTGAATTTTTGAAACAGTGTTGTATGTCCGTATAAAAATTGATCTTGGATGTATCAAATTCAACAGAGCTTAGGTAACGCGGATTGTTGTGGTAGGTATTAAAAAAGTCAACATCCTCCTGTTTGCGCATGAACCAATTGAGTTCCCCGCAATTGTTCAGCATCAACTTGGCAAGTGCTGTTCCCCAGCTTCCGTTTCCAATAATGGCCAGTTTTGTTTTAGGCATATGAAGTATTAGGGCAAAGTTAGGTATTATTTTAGTTCTATCGATTTACGCGGTACTATTTGGCATGTGAAGCGGCATATGCTGCAAAGATCGCCGGTGTCGTCATACATTTTTATATCCCACACATGTGTTTTGCCTTTCATGTGCATTGGTTTGCATACGCCCTTGATCCTGCCCGATCTCACAGCTTTTACATGATTTGCATTGATCTCAACTCCTACGCCAATGAACAGTTCAGGATTAACAACCAAATAGGAGGCAAGACTTCCCAACTCCTCCCCTAAGGCCACGTAAGCGCCGCCATGACAGATCCCAAACGGCTGATGTGTGCGTTTATCAACAGGCATCTGCGCAATGATCTCATCATCGCCAAGATGTGTGTATGTAATGCCAAGGGTTTCTGCAAGTGTATTCTTCAGCATCCATTGCAGATCGTTCAGGGTGTATGGTTTGTACCAGATCATTTGATGTAAACAATATTTTCTTCTTTAAGTTCAGGCGCTCCTACAAAACGGCCATACACTCTGGCCAGTGTGATCACATCCTTCATACAATAAGTATTTATTTTGTTCAGGTCCTTATCTTCATAGTATACCTTGCTAACCTGACTACCATCCATATCGTCCTTTGGTGAAGGGATCTGAAAGATGTGAGCAAGTAAATTCAATGATGTGTAATTCTTAATGTCACCGAATTTCCATAATTCCATCGTGTCAAGGTGTTTTACCTCCCATGGTTTTAAGCCTTGCAACCTCAGTATTTTCGGCAATTTTAAGGCATTGATCAGGAAACGTCGGCACAGGAACGGGTAGTCGAATTCTTTGCCGTTATGCGCGCACATGCGGTGTTCAGGGGTATTGAAATGCTCTTCAACAAGTTTAGAGAATTCAGTTAATACATGTATCTCGTTATCTCCCGAGATACATTTCACTCTGAATTTACCTTCATGAAAATAACCGACACCTATACTGATGATCTTCGCAAATTCCGCATAAATTCCTGCTTTCACGTACATCTGCTCGCCGGAATTTTCTTTTTGATATTGCCATTTACTATCCCATAATTTTCGGGTTTGCTCATTCAGATCGCCGTAACGATATGTTTGCGGAACGGTTTCAATATCTAAAAACAAGATGTGCTGTAATTCCTTCATTGCTGCAACAAAAAACACGAATATAATTAAATAAAAATGATGTTAACAGGTCAACTTTTTCATCAGAATATTAGGAGTATTGCGTAAATTTAAGATATGGAAAAACGGTTCAAATTCAAAAGTTTAAACACATTCGCCAGCAATGAATGGATGGCCAATTCTGCGAAACGTTACAGAAGTACATTTGATAAGGACGAGGTGGATTATGTGAGGTGCGAGCTCGCCATCTATAATAAATTGTTCGATGAGGAAGATTGGTCTGCAAAGCTTACATTAAAAGCCATAGACGAAAAAGGAGGGAAAGAACATTGTTCGCTTGAAGAGACCATCAAGGTGAGCAAGGAGGATAATATTTTTTACTTCAGGGATGGTTGGGGCAACGCAACTCTTGGAAGTTATTGGGGAAAAGGTTCTTATAAATGGCAGGCATTCATTG
>DAISHL010000015.1:0-14764 GCA_036822555.1 Bacteroidota bacterium
GTTTAACACAATTGAAACATTGGGTCTCAACAAATTATTTATTTTTATAGAGTAAAAGTGAACACCCTAAAGGAATTTTACCGCGTCCTGTGTAAAAGAATCCTTAACCGCTTATGATATAAAGTAAATCGGATGATCGCACGGGTATTTTTAATTATAATATTAAGTTTTAGTTTTATTCGTTCCCAAACTACTTTTACTGGGTGTGCTTTAGGTGGGGCTATGAGTAATGGTAAGGCAACTGGATGCGGAAATTCACCAAATCCATGTAATATGGCTGCCTCATATAGTTTAAATGGTAGTTTTTGTGGCAACACTGTTATTGGGGGCACTGCAGGAACTCAAACAGTTACATCAAACTTAGTATTACCTGCCGCCTGTAATGCTACCTTATCAATCGAGATCAAAAAACGCCCCAATATTCATCCTACTGGTTGTAATAATTCGGGAATGGATGGTTCTGATGGAGTTTTTATTGGTAATACAGGTGGAATTATTACTTCACAAGGAGCAACAATTTGTTGTTCGTCAAGTTCTTGTACTGCCTATCCAGGATTGCCAACCGCAACTGTTTTGGCAAGCTCTTATATACCAACAGGATGTTCTAATGCTGATGGAATTGCACGCATGACTGTAACAGGCGGCACAATCACACTTAAGGGTTTTTCAGATCGTTTGGATGAGGCAGCAACATATTCGATAGATCTTGATCCAACAACCTGCGGTGCAAGTTGCAATTCAGTTTTACCAATACAGCTAAATAAATTTTGGGGTCAGGCTTTTGAAAACGAAATAAAATTGTTTTGGAAAGTATCAAGCGAGACTGATTTGAGTCATTATGAAATTTTCAAAAGCACAGATGCGATCAATTATAATCGTGTTGGGAGTGTTCCTTCACTGAAGCCAGACAATATCTATAATTTTGTATATCAATTCACAGACGATAATCCTAGCTACGGGTTATCATATTATAAATTGAGAAGTATTGATATTGATCAAACCTTTGATGATCATCCAATAATTGCATTGAATTTTAATAGAAAAAACAATAATTTTTGGTATCATAATACAAAGAGTGGGATTATAATTGGAGTAAACAGTTATAACAGGGAGTCACAATTTGAATTGATAGATCTGAATGGAAAAATAATTCAGTTGCTAGATTTTTCAACCGGTCAACATATAATTGAACAAGGAGCAATTAATCAAGGGATTTACTTAATAGTAGATAAAAAAGGCGCTTATCCCCCATATAAAGTGGTTGTACTTAATTAAGAATCAGTTGTTCAAACTCTTCCTCTCTCTTAACGTGTGTTAACACTGTTTTTACGCAATTTTATGGTGATGGAAGCAGTACAGCCAATAATGCCTGAAGAAAAACTAAAACGCAGCCTTGTGAAGCGTTTACTGAAGGTTTTGCTGTGGTTTGTGATATCGTTGATTTTGTTACTTGTTACGGCAGTTTCATTGGTCTTCATTTATGAAGACGAAGTAAAATCTGTGATCATAAAGGAGCTGAACAAGAACCTGAACGCGGAAGTAAAGATCGACCCTAAGAACATTCAATTGACAATACTCAGAACGTTCCCTGATTGTGCGCTTGAATTCAAGGATATTGCGTGCATGGAAGCCATCCAAAGTAAGAAACGTGATACACTATTATTCGCCGGATCCCTCATGTTGAATTTTAATGTAGAGGATCTTTGGAATAAACGATACAACATCAAAGAGATAGGTTTATCGGATGGCTTTTGCCGTTTGAGAGTTAACAGCAAAGGAAAGCCAAATTACATTGTTTGGAAGCAAAGCAATGAAGAAACGAAGGGTGCAGACAGCCTGAGTTTCACTCTTGCACTCATCCGTTTCAGGAACATGGATGTTTCTTATTCCAATGCCTTGGAAAAATTCAAAGCACAAGGAATGCTCACAAGTGTTGATTTTTCAGGCAAATTCAATGAGCAGAAGTATGAGCTCAAAAGCAATGGTGAACTCAAGATCGCACGGATTAAGTCGGGTCAAATTGAGTATTTGCGAAATAAAAGTGTAACGTATAACACAGCTATTCTTGTGGAGAATACGAATTATGTGGTGAATACTTGTGAGATCCAACTGAATAAAATGATCTTGGATGCGAAGGGGAATTTTATTTACGGAGACAGTTTGAGCGGGATGGATGTGGAGTTCAATGGAAGGAACCTAGATATTCAGTCTGTCCTTTCTTTGCTTCCGGAATCCTACCGATCCAAGATACATGACTACAGCAGTACAGGCAATTTCTATGCATCCGGCAATCTGCACTATTCCGGTGCTTTGGATGTTTCCATTGGGTTTGGCATAAAGAACACAACTGTTGTATATGAACCAAAGAGCGCAAAGCTGAACGACCTGAATCTGGAAGGAAAATTCATCAGCTCAAAACAGCGAACAGTACTTGAACTCAAGAACATCAGAGGAACCTTGTTGAATGACCAGTTCAACGGATCAATGCTGCTTTCTGATTTCAATGACCCATTCTTAAAGATCAATGCTGCCGGAACCATGGATCTCAGCAATCTTTCGCAGTTCTGGCCAATAGACACACTAAGTAAATTAAAGCGGAAGAGCAGTTTTCAAACAGCCATAGAAAGTAAAGAGGAATAACTGACGAAGAATGCCTTGTCTGAGAATTCAAAACTTGATCTGGAAGCAACAGTAAAGGACCTTGTATTTCAATTCAAGGGACAGAAGGATAGCACCTCCATTTTGAATTGCGGCATCAAAGCAGCTAACAGAGAGGTGGAGGTACACAACCTGATGATCAGAAAAGGCAGGTCTGACCTGGACATTGACGGGCAGATCAAAGGGGCTTTTAATTATTTGATGGACAATTCAAATCCTCTGACGATCAATGGCAGTTTAAAAAGTAACACCATTCAGGTAGAGGATTTTTTATTTGATGGAAATTCTTCAGCGGCACAAAAAAGTGAAGTAAGTATTCCCGATAACATTCATTTTGTTTTGGACGCCTCAATTCAATCGCTTTCATTCGGTAAATTCAGCGCCAGCAGCATCAACGGCAATATTGAACTAAAGAACCGTAAACTCATGGCCGAAAGTGTGACGCTTAAGACCATGGATGGTCAGGCAGAGATTGATGCTTTGATGGATCTCAGCGGAAAAGATGTAAACGTGTCTATGCATGGGGATCTGAAGCAGATCAACATTACCAAACTGTTCACACAAATGAATAATTTTGATCAGGAAACATTAAAAGACAATAATATTGGTGGAGCATTAACTTCTACCATTGATTTTAGCGGCGACTGGAACCGCTTTTTGGAGCCGGATCTTAACTCCATGAAAGCCATTGCAGATCTGAAGATAGAGCAGGGCAAACTGGTAGATTTTAAACCCCTTGAAAGCTTATCTGATTTTGTGGACATCAATGACCTTAAGAACATAAGATTCAATGACCTGCAAAGCCATATCGAGATTGCGAAATCTGTGATCAGCATCCCAAAAACTGCCATTAAGAATTCGGCACTGAATATTGACTTCTGGGGCAAACACACGTTCAATAATGAGATAGATTACCACATACAGTTATTGATCAGCGAATTGCTTGCTAAGAAACGAAAGAGCAGCGATGAAGAGTTTGGTCCTGTGGAGAATGATCCTGAGAACCGCCGCAGTGCCTTTGTGTTGATGACAGGGACCGTTGATAAACCCATTATCAAATATGACCGCAAGGGGTTAAAGCAAAAGATCAAAGAGGATATCAAGCAGGAGAAACAAAATCTTAAACAGATCTTAAAGGATGAATTTGGTTTGTTCAAGAAGGATTCTATCAAAACAAAGGAAGTTAAGAAAGCTGATCAAACCTTTAAATTAGAGAAGCCTTCAGATAAGAAGAAGGAAGAAAAAGAAGAAGAGGATGATTTTTAATTAGCCCTCAAAAGTAACCGTAAATGTTACCATGCGTGACCTCACCTTTTCCAGACTATTTGAAAAGACACTATTCTCAGTGCGAAGCAAGTTGCGTGTACCCATGTGAAGTTTAAGCTCAAAGCCAAGTTTAAAGTACATCAGATAAAAGTCAACACCGGCGCCACCACTGTAATAGAAGTCATCCCGCTTCAGTTTTATATTATCATCCAACTGATTGGCCCCGCCACTGCGCACACCGGCAGTTTTTTTACGTGAGGCAAGATCTAACATGTACCCACCTCCGCCAATCACATAGGCGCTGAAATTCCCCAACCGTTTGGATTGGATCTTGGTTTCCACAGGAAAAATCAGAAAGGTTGACTCTACTGTTTTTTCAAAGTACTTGCTGGTATCGCGTGTGGCATTGCTTAAGAAGTATTCGATCTTACGCGAGGCGAAGCTGATGCTCGGTGTTGTGCGCAACCTCACATAATCGTGCAGTCTGAAATCAGTTACCAAGCCAATGGCAAAACCGGGGCCGGGGCGGGTATAAACAGATTTGATCCTGTATCGAGTTTCAACTGAATTGCTTTTGATCACGGTATCGGGAAACAGTGAATTCTTTACCGTATTGATGCGAAAGTCGGTTTGATTGAAGGCAATGGTAAATCCAAAGTGAAGCGGCGACTTGTAAAATTTAGGCAGATTGATACTATACCCATCATTTTCCTGAGAAAACAATTTGCCGGTAAGCATTAATATAACTGCTATTTTAAAAAGTGCACGCATTCAGGTATATAACGGTTTACGAAGATAATTATTTTATAGCTGAAAGGGCTTTTTAATATATTTGTTTTTCATGGGTATTAACGAATTAAGGCATAAACAAACCCCTTTCATTTTATGTACGATAGCAGTATGTATTGTATTGGTGTGTGTGACCTTAGTTCAGCATGGCATGTTCATGGATGGTACTCAATATGCGATCGTGGCCAAAAATCTGGCTGAAGGAAAGGGCAGTTTCTGGTTCCCGTATTTAAGCTCAAGTTGGGAAAGACATGGCAATACAGCATTTCTGGAACATCCGCCTTTAGTTTACTGGCTGCAATCGTTCTTTTTCAAACTCTTTCATTCAAGCATTTACAGTGAACGCGCCTATGACCTTTTTGTTTTTATTTTATGTGCAGTATTGATCAAAGCTACTTGGCAACGCCTTTTTGCAGAGAACGAACGCTATAGGTTGTTTTGGTGGTTGCCTGTGTTATCCTGGGTGATTACACCATCTGTGTATTGGTGCTTTAGTAACAACATGCTTGAATCAACTGTAAGTGTATTTGTGTTGGGATCTGCATATGCTTTCATACGAGCACTGCAAGCACCAACAAACAAATGGGCGTGGCTTTCTTTATCCGCCTTTGCAATATTCCTCGCATCCATGAGCAAGGGTTTGCAGGGTCTTTTCCCACTTGTGTTGCCTGTGGTAGCGGCTTTAAGTTATAAGGAATACTCATGGAGAAAAATGCTGGCTTGGACAATCACTCTCTTCGGCATTGTTTCATTGACCTTTCTAGTATTGATCTTACTAAATGAGGAAGCAAAGGAAAGTTTGACATTCTATGTAAAGGAAAGACTGATCTATAGGGTCACAGAAACTTCTCAGGTGGACAATAGATTTGCCGTATTAGGATGGCTGTTAACAGAATTACTTGTGCCTTTTATCCTGTTGTTGATCTTTTATCTGTCGCCAAAAGTAATGCGTAAAGAATTGATACCCGTGCACCTTCATACCAATGAGAGATCATGGACCATATTCTTTTTTCTTCTGGGAATTTCAGGGGTATTGCCATTGGTGTTCACCTATGTACAAAGGGCTGTATATTTTGTGCCTGCACTGCCATTCTTTGCAATAGCACTGGCCTTGCTTATGCTTCCATATGCAGCCAGGATCATTGAGCATTTGAATAACAGCAATGTAAAAAGTTTGAAATGGATTGGCATGCTGGCATTGGTTGGTTCCTTGTTATTCGCATTTATGAGAGTTGGAGGTGTTTACAGAGATACTGAAGTAATAACAGAGGCACACATGCTGGGTGAAGTTTTGCCGGAGAACTGCGTGGTAGGTGTTCCATACAGTATCTACGATGATTGGGATTTTCAGTTTTATGTGTTGCGTTACCATCACATTGTTCTTGATCCTGATCCGGGAGAGTATGAGTATAAAATGATAGAGAACGGTAAACCCATGAACGACTTTATGTACGAACTCATGGAACCAAGGTTTAAAAATTATCAGTTATACAAGCGAATTAGTCGGCAGTGAACTTATGCACACTTTGTTTGCCGTTGCCCTTTACATTCAATGTAAGTTCCATTCCCTGATATCTGGCCAGATCAAAAGTGGTAATGCCATAACTTAATTTTTTTGAAGAAATGATCTTGCCTTCAGTATCTGTTAAAGTGTATGCTGCATCAGCAGGTATATCTTTCCCCAAAACGGTGAGTTGGTATTTCGAGAATTCCTGAGGCATCCACGACACAAAGAATCCTTCATTCTTGTGATCATTCTTTGAACCATAATGCATTTTGCTTTTAGAGATCAATTTTGAGGAGGAGATCTTTTCTGCACCTGTTACAGGCTCGGCAGAGGTTGCATTTTTAATCACACGCCTGTTTGAGATCTGTTGTCTATTCCAAACTCTTACATAATCCACATCAAAGGATACCGAGTCCTTGAAATCTTCTCTTGGAGCCGGTGGAAAGGATCCTTTATTGCTTGATACAGCAATATTCACCACCAGCTTTTTTGGATGTTTCATGTTTACCTTGGTATAGGCAATGCATTCGCCGTTAAGAAAATAAGTTAATGAATTGGCTGTCCAAATTCCTGAGATCACATTGTAACCTTCGTTGAGCGAGCCATCGAACTTCACCCAGGTGCCCCACACTTTTTTACCTAACAGGGTTGTTTTATAATTGTCCTTTTTATTCTGGCAATGTCTCCCAACGTGTATCTGATCAGGTTTCTCAGTTTTGAGTTCCATCCAATCAATTTCTTCATTAGGAGATCCGCCGTATAACCAAAACGCAGGCCAAAACCCTTTTTCCTTGGGGATCCTGAATTTGATCTCAAAATAACCGTAAAGGAAATCTGTTTTGCTTTGCAGTAAACCTGCCGTATACGTGAATTTGCGCTTGTTGAATCCTTCAAATCTGTTGTCACCTGATTTGATGGAATCATTGTCACCCATCCAATCGATGTAACGTTCATTTACATCTTCACGTTTTGCAGTGAGCGTAAGGATGCCGTCTTTTAAGAAATGATTCTTGTATTTCGAATAGTATTGTTGTTCTTTATTTCCAGCAATGGATCTTCCCCATCCGAACCAGTCGTTCCAATAGAGTTTGTTCACCTCATTCCCGTTGAATTCATCCCCCTCCTGATAATACCAGGTGATCAGCGAATCTTTATTGAATTGCCATTGGATTTGTGCCGACATGAATTCGGCTGTGATCAAAAAAAGAAATATGAAACGCAGTTTAGTCATTCAACTTTAGAACAGCCATGAATGCGCTCTGCGGAATTTCAACACTGCCCACCTGTTTCATACGTTTCTTTCCTTCCTTCTGTTTCTCTAATAATTTACGCTTACGGGAGATATCGCCACCATAACACTTTGCTGTAACATCCTTTCTGATGGCTTTAATGGTTTCACGTGCAATGATCTTAGCACCAACTGCAGCCTGAATAGGAATTTCAAACTGTTGGCGTGGGATGAGCTCTTTTAATTTCTCACACATTTTTTTACCAAGATCATAGGCATTGCTTCTGTGTACAAGTGCAGAGAGCGCATCAACCTGCTCACCATTCAAAAGGATGTCCATTTTCACAAGGTCACTTTGGCGCATTTCAAGCGGGGCATAGTCAAATGAAGCATAGCCCTTTGAAATGGATTTAAGACGATCGTAGAAATCAAAAACGATCTCGGCCAATGGCATATGGAACACTAGTTCAACACGATCTGCGGTAAGATAATTTTGATTCACAATGATGCCTCGTTTTTCAATACAAAGACTCATTACCGGACCAATGAATTCAGATTTTGTGATGATGTTTGCTTTGATGTAAGGTTCTTCAATGTAATCGATCTTGGCAGGGTCTGGTAGATCACTAGGGTTATTCACCACTGTTACTTCACCTTTGGTATCATAGGCTCTGTAGGAAACGTTTGGTACTGTGGTGATCACGGTCATTCCAAATTCACGCTCTAAACGCTCCTGAATGATCTCCATATGTAACATTCCTAGGAATCCGCAACGGAAACCAAAACCAAGTGCCGCTGAACTTTCCGGTTCCCAAGTTAAGGAGGCGTCGTTCAACTGAAGTTTTTCCATGCTGTAGCGCAGCTCTTCAAAATCCTCAGTATCTACAGGATAGATACCCGCAAACACCATTGGTTTTACGTCTTCAAAACCTTCAATACCTTTATCACAAGGCCTTTCAACATGCGTTATCGTATCACCAACCTTTACCTCACGTGCATCCTTGATGCCTGAGATGATATAACCAACATCTCCGGTATTTACAACATCGCGGGGTTCTTGTTTTAATTTTAGTACGCCAACTTCATCGGCAAAATAACTGGCACCGGTGTTCACGAACTTCACCTTATCACCCTTTTTAATGGAGCCATTAATGATCTTGTAGTAGGCAATAATTCCTCTGAAGGAGTTAAAAACACTATCGAAGATCAGCGCCTGCAATGGTGCGTTCGGATCGCCAACTGGAGGAGCTACACGCTCAACAATTGCCGCAAGAATTTCATTCACACCCATGCCTGTTTTTCCACTGGCAGGAATGATCTCATCTCTATCACATCCGATCAGGTCAACGATCTGATCTTTTACAAGATCAGGTTCTGCACTGGGAAGATCCATTTTGTTGAGAATTGGAATAATGGTGAGATCGTTCTCTAGTGCCAGATACAAGTTTGATATGGTTTGTGCCTGAATACCCTGGGCGGCATCAACGATCAGTAAAGCGCCTTCGCAGGCAGCAATTGATCGAGAAACTTCGTAACTGAAATCAACGTGGCCGGGAGTATCAATGAGGTTGAATACATATTTTTCGCCTTTGTAAGAATACTCCATTTGAATGGCATGACTCTTAATGGTAATGCCTCGTTCTTTTTCAAGATCCATGTCATCCAATACCTGATCCTGCATTTCGCGTTTTGAAATCGTATTGGTGTATTCCAGCAAACGGTCTGCCAGGGTACTTTTACCGTGGTCAATATGGGCAATGATACAAAAGTTACGGATGTTCTTCATCTCCTATCTCAATTAGGCTACAAAAATAACAAAATTAGAGGGTTTTCAATGGGTTTAACTCATAAAAACTGGGGTATTTTCAGTGAATTGACACCAACAATTTGTAATTTTATTTCATGATACATTGTCGTTTCATAGGACTTTTCATGATGTTTTTGGTGTTTTCAAACGCACAACACTCAAAATTCCGATCTATTCATGAAGAGGAAGCTACCTTATACCATGCCCTTCCTTTGCTCTCGGAGCAAGGATACGACAGTGTGCAACAAGCTCTTGGAAATCACACACTGGTTGATAAGCATTTGGGTTCGGCAAGAACCAACTCCTGTGTTTTACAAAAGAAGGTCTTCGGTTGGCACCCCTATTGGATGGGAACGTCCTATACCTCTTATCAATGGAACCTGTTGAGCGATCTTTGTTATTTTGATTACAGTATCAATCCTGCCACCGGAAGTAATACCAATACTGCTTTTGCTTGGAACACCGCCAGTGTGGTTACTGTAGCCAAGAACAATGGTGTTAAGGTGCATATATGCGCTACATTATTTGGAAGTCACAATACATTTTGGACCAACAGCAGTGCTCAAACCACATTTATCAATAACATCATATCATTGCTAAATACCCGTGGCGGAGACGGTGTAAATATTGACTTTGAAGGAATGGGCGCGCCGGACAAAGCACCATTTACCACATTTATCACTAACTTGAATAGTGCATTGAATGCAGCCAACCTAAACTATAAACTTTCTGTGTGTTTGTATTCAGTGGATTGGAGTGCGGTATTTGATATGCCTGCCTTGAATGCGCAGGTTGATTTTTTTACGATCATGGGTTATGATTATTATTACAGTGCCAGTTCACAGGCCGGACCAACAGCCCCTCTGTATAATTTTCAAACCACCTATAATTACACGCTTTCCAAGACCATCACTTATTACATCAAGCAAGGCGCCAGCCCTTCTAAGTTGTTGCTCGGACTCCCATACTACGGGAGGGAATGGGAGGTAAGCGGAACTACCGTGCCTGCCAATACCACCAACGGTTTTAACAGTAGTCGTACACTCAGTTATATCAACAACAATTCTGCAACCTATTCAACGAGCGTAAAATTCTGGGAAGGAAATTGCTATTCTCCATACTATAAATTCACCGTTGGAACGAGTAACCGACAATGTTTTGTTGATGATGTGTACAGTCTTGGAAGAAAATACGACATGGTAAATCAACGTGGTTTAGCAGGCATTGGCATATGGGCCTTGGGCTATGACCAAGGAATGACAAGCTATTGGAACCTTTTAAGAGATAAATTCACAGATTGTGCTCCCGTGATATGCAACGACAGTTTGTTCGATATGGGAGGTCCTTCGCGAAATTATTACGATAACGAGAAGTATGTGTATACTCTAACAGCAAACAGCGGTCAAAAGGTGAAATTGCAATTTGTGAGCTTTGGTACAGAATTGAATTATGATACCTTATGGTTGTATAATGGCACAAGCACTATATCTCCGCTTATTGGCGCATACACAGGAACTAATTCTCCCGGCACGGTAATTTCCGGAGGACAAAGTTTAACATTAAGATTCAAAAGCGATGGCAACACAGTTTCATTTGGGTTTAAGGCATACCAAAGTTGTTACACCCCAACTGTTGCCACCTATATAACATCAGAAGAGAAAGCAGGAGAAGCAACAATATGGCCAAATCCTGCCAATGATAAGGTGTTTGTAACATGCGAAACGCCAATACAGTCTATGCGCGTGTTAGATTTGTCTGCTAAGACCATTCGTGAACTATCAGTTACAGAGGATCACCAGAGAGCAGAGTTCAATGGTTTGTCAAAAGGGATCTATGTTTTGGAGATTTACACCCAAAGCAAAGTGATCCGCAGAAAACTGATCATTCAGTGATCACAATCGTTTGAAGAGCCCTTTGATGTAATCAAGGGTAGCGATCTCCTTGTAGTTGTCTCCGAAAGCATGATTCCACATGAATGGCAAATTATAACTAACAGTTGCCATTGCTGTTAAGGTGGCGTCATCCCAATCTTTACTTAAATTCTGAGGCAATGTGATGTTATGCTTTTTGATCATTTGCTTGAACTCCGATACACCTTGTGGATAGATATCCTCCAGATGCTGAAAGATCACACAATTCGCGTAGCAATGTCGTGTGCCATGGATCTTAGACAAACCGTAACTCAATGCATGGCATACACCAACTTCACTATAGGTCAAACTTAAGCCACCCATTAAAGAGGCCACCATTAATTTATCGTCATTTTCGGCGCTTTGACCACTGTTCTCATTGAGATACACCTCACGGCAAAGGTCTAATGCCTTATCACCATATGCTAAACTAAAGGCATTGTTGCGAATTCCATTGTGTGACTCAATACAGTGAATGTAAGTATCCATGCCTGTGTAGAACCACCAATCTCGAGGCACTGAATGTATCAATTCCGGATCAAGGATCACCTGATTGAAAACGGTCCAGTCACATTTCAATCCTAATTTTTTTTCAGGGCCAGTCAATACAGCAGTCATTGAAACTTCAGCTCCTGTTCCGCTGATGGTTGGAACACCAAGGTGATAGATCCCAGGTTTTTTAATAAGGTTTAGTCCTTGGTATAATGTAGATGATCCTTCATTGGTTAGCATCAGGGATAAGGCTTTGGCAATATCCATAATGCTTCCTCCACCAATACCTATAACACCACTAGGCAATCCTTTAGATGCAAGGATCTCATCACGTAAGGAATCAATTTGTTCAGTGGTAGGTTCATGTGGATCAACATCAATATAGTATACAAGGTCCTCGGGTTTGTTTTGTAAACGGTTGCTTAATGGTTTGCCCTTGAAATAATTGTCTACAACGTAAACAAAGTAATTCTTGTTTTCTTTTCTGATCGGCTCAACGGTTTCGGCCAACTGATTAAAAGAACCGCGGCCATAAGTTACCTTATCAATATTTTTGAAATTCTTGTGTAGCATTTGAAATGAAAAGTTGAGTGAATAAAATTATTTGGCTGTATAAAATTCTTCGGCCTTGGTCCAGTTAACGATGTTCCACCAACCAGCGATGTAATCAACACGTTTGTTCTGGTATTTCAAATAATAGGCATGTTCCCAAACATCCAGTGCCATAACGATCTTTCCTCGTTCATGGTCAAGGTCCATTAAAGGATTATCCTGATTTGCCGTTGTAACGATCTTGAGTTTATTGTCCTTTGTTCTGATAAGCCAACACCAGCCGCTTCCAAAGATCTTAAGTGCTTTCTCCGAAAAATCTTTTTTAAAGGAGTCGAATGATTGAAATTCAGATTCAATGGCCTTTGCAAGTGAACCTTCAGGCAAGTTTGCATTTCCTTGCGGATTAGGTCTTAATAATGTCCAGAACAAAGAGTGGTTGTAATGTCCGCCAAGATTATTTCTAATGACTGCCGAGGTTGTTTTGTTCACATGAGTGCACTTAACTTCATCACTGCTTAGATAATCTATGTTGGTGGAAGGTGTTTCGTTTAATTTATTGATGTATGCCTGATGGTGTTTAGTATGATGGATCTCCATCGTTTGCTTGTCAATATATGGTTCCAGGGCATTGTATGCGTAAGGGAGTGGGGGCAAAGTGAACTTTTCGGATGAGAGGATCGTGTTGGAGATTGTTTCAGCTTTTTGAAGCGACTCTTCGCCCAACAAGCCTTTTGTTAATCCTGCCAAGCCAAGGAGCGCGCCTTTTTTAAGAAAATTGCGACGGTTGTTGCTCATGATCAGAACTGAATAAGTAATTGATTTTTTTCAACGGCATTGCCTTTTTGAACGGCAACTTTTTTAACTACGCCATCTGCAGGGCTCTTAAGCATGTTTTCCATTTTCATGGCCTCCAGCACTAAAAGAACATCTCCTTTTTTCACTTCTGTGCCTTCTGTTACCAGCACATTTAGCACCATTCCAGGCATAGGAGCCTTGATATCATTCACCTTTTTAGCCGAAGCACTATCCATTCCGAGACTATGAAGAAGGTCGTCGTATTTGTCCTTTAATTCAAGAGTGTATTTAATGGAATTTACTTTTAGTACCAATGTTTTTTCAGAGGAATTAAGCTTGATCACATCCACATTGTACGATTGATTGTTGTAGATCAAGTGGAATTGATGGTCATTGATCTTAATTAGGTCGCCTTTAATAAAAGCTTCGTTGAGTGTTCCCTCAAATCCTTTTTCGTTTTGTTTTAGGTCTGTTTTAAAGGATTTACCGTTAACGTTTATAGTGTACATAGTATTAGATTGACCCTATAAAAGTAACAAAAAACCCCCGACTATCAGCCGAGGGTTTGTTGAATATTAAAAACTTATTTATTTTTTTACGAATTCACCCATTTTGTTGTCGTAATTGAGGAAATAACCGCCTTTAGGAAGGTTGCTTACATCGATCTTGTCTCCGTAACCTTTTTTAACCACGTTACCGTATTGGTCATAGATCTCGTACATGGTCTCAATTGGCTTTCCTTTTGCAACGAAATTGATGTCCTTGCTTGCTTTGATAGGAGCAAAAGAAATATCCGGAACTTCGCTAACAAATTCTGCAGCTTTACTTAAACGTGGCTGTCCGCTATAGTCAGTTTGACGTACACGTACTTGGTTCTTGCCGCTGTGAGGCACAACTTTGAATGAATATTTATTGGTTACAGGAGTTCCAACACCATCAACCTCTCCAACTTTTACCCATTTGTTCCAACGGTATTGCTCAACCGCATAAGTAAGTTTTCCTGTTTCAGATTTTGTTTCCCATGTAAATGTTCCGTCCTTATCAATGTTCATGCTTACAACCTCATAAGTACTCTTTGGTTTTAGCACCTCGGCATTAAGAACCTTAGGTTTACAGTCTTCTTTATGATAGATCTGAATGGTTACTTTTTCACCAATATTAAGCTTGTGCGGCTTTAGATCGATCTCGAATGCGCTTGACTGAGTTTCGTCAGTTGTTATATTTCCATTTACCTTAACCTCAGTAACGCAAAAACCAACGCCATTAGAGCCAAATGGATTCTGGATATACAAGTTCTTTCCCTGGTAATTCCCTTCTAAGATGATCACTCCACCCCCTTGAGCAGACAATTTTGTCATGCCGAACGAAAGTACTAAGAAAAGCAAGAATATTTTTTTCATCGATAAAATGCCGTTTATGACTTATAAGCTGCAATATTATAATGTTATTTTTGAATTACAAAATATTTTTTAGCGAAAACCTAAATTTATTTATGAGTACTTTTTAATTTGATTATCTTTGTTGGTGGCTTGATGAATGCTTGTTTTAGGGCAATTTAATAGCATTTTTAAGACTTTTTTACTTAAAAACACGAAAAACATGAGACTTTTAACTTCGCTTTGCGTCATAGGTGCCTTTACGGCAGTGCTTAGTTCCTGTAAAAACGGATCCTCAGAGATCACACAAGAGGCTTCCGCGGCAGCCACTAGCGCATTTACTGGCGGCAATAAGGTCTTTAGAATCGCTGAAAGTACGGCCCC
>DAISHL010000016.1:0-14725 GCA_036822555.1 Bacteroidota bacterium
TCATGACCCCCGGCTATTAAAGCTTGCAAAGGCATTCTGGCCAGGCCCTCTAACCATTTTGCTTCCAAAAAAGGATAGCGTTCCTGATATTGTAAGTTCCGGCTTGCCACAAGTGGCGGTGCGAGTACCTGATCATGAGCTTACCCTTGAATTGCTTCAAACTGTAGGCCTTCCCTTGGCAGCTCCAAGTGCCAATCCCTTTGGATATGTTAGTCCAACTGAACCACTGCATGTAGACAAACAATTGGGCAATAAGGTGGATTATATTTTAGACGGCGGCAAATGCACTGTAGGTATCGAATCTACCATTGTGGGAATAGAAGATGACACCTTGTGCCTATATAGATTAGGTGGACTGGCCATTGATGAAATAGAAAAGGTGGCAGGAAAATTAGCCATGCGTTTAAATCAATCGAGCGATCCAAAGGCCCCCGGACAATTAAAGAACCATTATGCACCATTAACTCCTCTCGAGATCGGGGATATAGAGCAATTAGTAAAAAAGTACCAAGGTAAAAGGATCGCTGTGATAGGATTTGGTCAAATGCCACAACTAGAAGGAGAGCTGCAGTGTTTTAATTTGTCTCAAACGTCAGATCTGAAAGAAGCAGCCCTGAATTTGTTCTCATTGTTGCGTGAGGCAGATGATTGCGTGGCTGATGTGATCATCACCCAATTTGTGCCAAACGCATCATTAGGCTTGGCTATTAACGACTGGTTAAAGAGGGCGGAGGCCAAGCGTCAGTAGTTCACTTTGGCAACTTCATTTTCAGATTTCACAAATACCCATTCAAGGAATTTAAGTTCACTCAGTTTTTTAGGTCTGTCCAAGGGTGTGTGGTCAAACAAAAGCCCATTGATAGGATACACCTGATCAACACTTGTTTTATTTCTTGTTTTAGGCTTCAGATAATAATTGTCTTTTGCAGGAGCTCCATCGATGTGAATCAAGTAAACAATGGAATCGTTCTCAAGAAAAAGTTTGTCAACCACTTTGGCCATCATTGGTCGTTTGATCTGACTTTTTTGTGGATTCATTACATTCACTTCAATCGACTGCCCTAATTTGGTTGTAAGAAAATATTCGAACATGTTATCGACTCTTATCTTTATAGGAATATTAAAGATCCTGAAATCCTCATCGATGTTTTTTGTGAAGTAAAAAGGCATTTGCACAGTAACTGGATGATAGTAGTTCTTGTAAATCTTGAACCTGCTCACACGCATGATCACAATAAGGAATAAGAAACCGTCACTGATCACATGATAGATGGAATGTTTGATCGCATTGGCAATACCGTCTGTATAGGTCTTGTAAGCTATACCAATGAGCATCGTGAAAAAATACCACAACGTCAATCGGTAAAAGATGCGTTGAGAGTATTGTATTTTCCCATAGTCGAAATAGGATGAATAATTAATGGCGTTGTTGAGCATGGAGATCCAGAAATTAATTCCGATCAGGTAAACAATGATCACAAGAACGGGAGAGAAATAGGCAAAATGAGGATTAACGATGAAATAATCGAACAGGCCATGAGAGCTGATTGCAGCTAATACAGCTACAATGGTATTGGTTAGGGGCTTTCCTCTTCCAAAGATCTTAAAACGAAAATATCCATAAGTGATAATGCTCGTGTTGATGATGTGTTCCAATACTGAATAAAAAGATCGGGTAGTCACAATGTCAATACCAAAACGTTCAATGTACATGAAGTTCTCAACTAACGAGAAACCAAGTGCCACCATGCCTGCGTATATCATATAGTCAATAGATTCATTGATGTGTTTTCTCAGGATCCTGAAGGCAAGTATGGCCCCGGCGATCTTGGAGAGTTCTTCATTCAATCCAATTCCAAGAATTGAATAGATAAGGTCGTTCACCATTTCGCCGTTTTCATGAAAATTAAAATAATCAAATACAGAATAAACTTCCAGGCATAGATAGGGTGTACCGCATCCAATACCAAGGGCTATCAATAAATGCAGGATACGTTCAGATTCAAACACATCTATCTTTCGGAAATAGTCGATCCAAACGATCACAGAAATGGCGGCAGCCATTGCAATACATATATATAAAACAAATGCCGTGGTCACACGGCAAATGTATCAATTTGAAAATAAAATGAAAGGATTTTTTACGATCACATACGAATGGTCTGTGTTCTGTCTGGACCAACAGAAACAATACTTACCGGAGTAGACGTTTCCTTTTCGATATACTGGATGTATTCCATTAGTTCTTTTGGAAGCTTTGATTTTTCGGTGATCCCTGTCAGGTCGCAATTCCAGCCCTTTACTTTGGTATACACCGGTTGCAAATAGGCAGGGTCAATGTTGTACGGCAGATAATCGATCACTTTTCCATTGTGCATGTAGTGGGTGCAAATTTCAAGTTCTTCAAAATCACTCAAAACATCGGCTTTCATCATCATTAATTCAGTTACACCGTTGATCATGATGGCGTAGCGAAGTGCAGGCAGGTCTAACCATCCGGTTCTTCTTGCGCGACCAGTTGTACTGCCGAACTCGCGACCTATTTGTCTGATCTTTTCGCCTGTCTCATCGTTTAATTCTGTTGGAAATGGACCGCTTCCAACACGCGTACAATAAGCTTTGAAGATCCCGATCACATTCCCGATTTTATTTGGAGCTATGCCAAGTCCGTTGCATGCGCCTGCGCAAATGGTATTGGAAGAAGTTACAAATGGATACGATCCGAAATCAATATCCAGTAAGGAACCCTGAGCGCCTTCTGCTAAAATGCGTTTGCCTTTTTTAATGGATTCATTGATGTAATGTTCTGTATCAATGAACTGTAATTGTTTTAAGTATTCAATCGCTTCGAACCATGCCGGTTCTAATTCAGCGAGGTTATACTCATATTGGTGAAAGCTCAGTAATTGCTTGTGTTTTTCAACCAAGGCATTGTATTTTTCTTTGAACTCATTTGTTTCAATATCACCAATACGTAAACCGTTCCTGCCGGTCTTGTCCATGTAAGTGGGACCAATTCCCTTTAAAGTTGAACCGATCTTGTTTTTTCCTTTGGAGGCTTCGCTGGCTGCATCTAACAGGCGATGAGTAGGAAGTATCAAATGAGCGCGTTTGCTTATAACAAGTTTGCTTCTTACATCTACATTAAGTTTGCTTAAAGCATCCAGCTCTTTTTTAAATATCACCGGGTCTATCACAACACCATTCCCAACTACATTGATGGCAGTTGGATGAAAGATGCCACTCGGAATGGTATGCAATACGTGTTTGATGCCATTGAATTCGAGGGTATGCCCGGCATTTGGTCCGCCCTGAAAACGGGCAATGATATCGTAAGATGGGGTTAAAACATCAACGATCTTTCCTTTTCCTTCGTCACCCCATTGAAGTCCTAATAAAACGTCAGCTTTGTTCATAGTTATGAATAAATGCAAAGGGCAAATATATCATAATAGCCCTAGTGGTGAAAAGTAAATTATTAACTAAAACGCCACTTTTTTAATATTTCATTTAAATAGCAAATAAAATATTAAATTAGCACCTCTTAATAGAAATTATGCAATACGATATCATTGTAATAGGAAGTGGACCTGGCGGATATGTGCCTGCCATCCGTGCTTCGCAACTAGGGTTTAAAACTGCCGTAATTGAAAAGGAAAATCTTGGCGGTGTTTGTTTGAATTGGGGATGTATTCCTACAAAGGCGTTGCTGAAAAGCGCACAGGTGTATGAATATTTGAACCATGCCAAGGAATACGGGATCAGTGCAGATAACGTAAAGGCTGATTTTGGGGCCGTGGTAAAACGTAGTCGTGATGTGGCAGAAGGAATGAGCAAAGGTGTTCAGTTCCTGATGAAAAAGAACAAGATCGATGTGATCACTGGTACGGCAAAAGTAAAGACCGGTAAAATGGTTAGTGTTACGTCAGCTGACGGCAAAACAACTGAGTATGCAGCAAATCATATCATTATAGCTACAGGTGCGCGTTCGCGTGCATTACCTAATCTTCCTCAGGATGGTAAAAAGATCATAGGTTACAGAGAAGCAATGACCTTGCCAAAGCAACCGAAGAGTATGGTGGTTGTAGGTAGTGGTGCCATTGGTGTTGAGTTCGCCTATTTTTATGCAACCATGGGTACAAAGGTTACCATTGTAGAATTCATGCCAAATATTGTACCTGTTGAGGACGAAGAAGTAAGCAAGCAATTGGAGAAATCTTTCAAGAAGGTTGGTATCGAGGTGATGACGGAAGCTTCTGTAGAGAGCGTGGATACTAAAGGAGAAGGTTGTAAAGTAAACGTAAAGACCAAGACCGAAAATGTAACACTGGATGCGGAGATAGTGCTTTCGGCAGTAGGTATCGAGGCTAACATCACCGGAATTGGACTTGAAGATGTTGGAATCAAGACTGATAAAGGAAAAATTGTAGTAGATAAGTTTTATGCAACAAATGTACCTGGTTACTATGCCATAGGTGATTGTGTTCCCGGCCAGGCATTAGCGCACGTTGCAAGCGCAGAAGGTATTACATGCGTTGAGAAGATCAAAGGTATGCATGTGGAAGCCATGGATTATAACAACATTCCAGGTTGTACCTATTGTCAGCCAGAGGTTGCTTCAGTTGGTATGACTGAAAAGAAAGCCAAGGAAGCGGGTTACCAAATTAAGGTTGGAAAATTCCCATTCTCTGCATCAGGTAAAGCAAGTGCTTCTGGCGCAAAGGATGGTTTCATCAAATTGATCTTTGATGCAAAATATGGTGAGTTGCTTGGTGCACATATGATCGGAGCAAATGTCACTGAAATGATTGCGGAAATTGTAGCGATCAGAAAACTGGAAACCACAGGTCATGAATTGATCAAGACTGTGCATCCGCATCCAACCATGCGCGAAGCGATCATGGAAGCAGCGGCTGCAGCTTATGGTGAAGTGCTCCACTTGTAAGAACAGACTTAAATTAAAAATTTAACGGGGCATTTGTATCAAATGCCCCGTTTTATTTTTGGAAATTGCTCTAAGCCTTGATTTTAAAGGACGAGACAAAGTTTTCTAAAATCTAAAACAGAATTAACCTTAAGATGTTAATTTTAACATTGAGTGAAACCTCGTTCTCAAGGGGTTAATATTGCTTATAACTTATCTAAAAATGCATCAAAAAAGGCCTTAATTTGTTACTTTTGTATAGACCATTTTATACCCATGAAGAAGATAGTATTGATAGTTACTTTTTTAGGATTGAATGTTTTTGTTAATGACCTGAATGCACAAAACAGCAATTATCCTACAGCTAAGCAATTACCCGATGCCCCAACGGGATACACATACGATTTTGATCTAGCCAAACAATTGATCATCGAGCGTCAGGTTCAGCCTGCAAACGATAATCTAGATGTAAAACCGATCATTGATTCGAAGGGTTTTCCGAAGCTTAGTTCAGCTTCTGCTTTGAATTCGGCCTACGAGGAAAAATTAAAGACCTGGATGGAAAAAAATCCGGAGATCATTATCAACTCATTGAAGAACCGTAAGAATATTGTTCATCCATTCTAATATAACCACATGAAGAAATTAGCCTTTATAGCATTTTTTGTAATCCTAAACCTGTTCCAATTTGCACAAACGCAAATGCCAATTGGTCCGCATGCTGCCCAGTTTACCGGAATGGTGCGTGGTTACCATTTTACGGCACCTGTAGCATTCAATATTTGTGCATTGTATATTCCGCCAGATGCTCCTGGTGCAGCAGGTCAGAATCAACACATTCGCGTTGTGCGTTTTACAGCCGGTAATCCTCCTGCATTCCCTGGTACAACTAACGCTTTTGTTCAATTATTCAGCATTACCAATGCAGGTCCTACTCAAACAGTTGCTTGTAACATTCCTGTAAATGCGGGTGATGTTATCGGTATCTATGGTGCCCGAGCAGCTAACTGTATCAACAGTTACAATGGCGCCAACTTTGCTACAACAATCATGGGCCAACCAACTACATGTCGCCGAAGCGGTATGCAGGCATGTATTGCCGGTGGTGCCCCAATGGCAAATATTTGGTCTGAGGTTAACTTTAACATCGGCCGTATCTTTATGTATTACAACTGTTGCCCAACACCTACAATTACTACAGGTGCAACTGCAACGAATGTGTGTTCTGGTGCAAGTGTAACCATTTTCGGAAGTGGTGCAAATAACTATACTTGGACACCGGGGAATTTCAATACACCTAGTGTAACAATAAACCCTACAACTACAACAGTATTCACTTTGCTTGGAGACGTGAATGGTTGCGTAGGTTCAAACACCTTAGGTATCACTGTTGCAGATTACCCAAGCTACACCGTTACTCCACAGCAAACTACGGTTTGTATGAATTCTAACTTTACAACATCACTTGCTATTGGGAATCAGATCACCGGTACACCTTGTTCAACAACGGGGGTTGGTCCGGTTTGTGCCAACCCGGCTCAGTTGACTTTTGGCAGTACAAGCGGTCAAAACACCAACACTCAATTTCCGGCGATATATGCTAATTTTAGCAGAAACTCAAGACACCAAATGCTGGTCAGGGCAACAGAATTGACAGCTGCTGGCATAGGCCCAGGCTATCTCACAAGTCTTTCCTTTAGCGTTGCGGCTTTGAGCGGGGCGACCAATTATCCTAACTTCACAATTAGGCTTAAGTGTACTGGCGCCACAACCTCAGGCTTCTTTTTTGATAATGCGAACTTAAGTCAGGTATATACCGCTGCAAATCATAACGTAACCTTAGGATGGAATACACATACTTTCCAAACGCCATATTATTGGGATGGTACATCGAATTTGCTAGTGGATGTTTGTTACAGTATGTTGCCTAATAACACATCAAATTGCAGTACAGCATGGGAAACGACGCCATTTGTATCTTGTAGTTATTATCAAAGCAGCGTTTTTCAAGCATGTTTAACAAATAATTTCGCCACTACAACTACAAACAGACCACGTATGCGTTTTGGTAATTGTGCGATCTCTAATCCAAACTCATTCTCATACACCTATTCGCCAACTTCAAACATGGTTACACCTAACGCTTCTGTGACCATTGTAAACCCAACTCCAATTACGGCGTCTATTGCCACACAGGTTTATAGCATTGTAATAACACCAACAACTGCGTATTGTCCAATTGAAAAAACATTTACCGCAACGGTTATTAATCCGTTAACACCAACTCTTACACCCGTGAATCCGGTTTGTAATACTTTTGGTCCTATTACTTTAACTGCTAATCCTTCAGGAGGTACCTGGAGCGGCAACCCTGCAGTTTCTGCAAACGGTATTTTCACGCCTTCGCTGGCGGCCATTGGTAACAGTACAGTAATGTATTCGGTTGGCGTTGGCCAATGTATCGCCACTAATACAATGATATTGGATGTTTCTCAATTCTATCCTGCAACCATCACAGCAACCGTAGGGTCGCAATGTCACTCATTCCCGGCAATTAATTTGTTTGGCTTGGTGCAAAGCACTGTGAATGGTTCTTGGAGCGGTACCGGTGTAACAAGCAATAGCTTTATTCCAACAGGATTGCCTACGGGTGCTTATGTACTAACGTATAGTACCACTTCGGCATCTAATGCCACACTTTGTCCTGATTCACAAACAACAACCATTAATGTATTGAATCCGATCACACCAACCATTTCGGCTGATGTGGCTTATTGTACCAATATGGCGCCTTTGCAACTTACAGTTACACCGGCAAATAGCGGTACTTGGATCGCAACCGGATATCTGAACAGCAATGGTATATTTACACCTTCACTTGCTCTTCTTGGTGGCAATACCGTTCAGTACGTTGTAGGTACTGTAACTTGTAATGTTACATCATCTTTGAATATTAATGTTGAACAGTTTGTTCCAGCAGTGCTTACAGGCACAGCTCCTGATAAGTGTAATACAGATCCATTAATGTCATTGAGCGGGTATGTGACCAACCAAACCGGTACATGGAGCGGGCCTGGAGTGTCGGGTGCAACATTTGATCCTGCAACTTCTGGTGTTGGGGCACTTACATTGACCTACACGACACACTCAATGCCAACTCCTAGCTTGTGTCCAGATCAGGCTGTTCTAACTGTAAAAGTATTCTCTCTGGCTCCTCCTGTGATAACACCAGCAGGTCCAATTTGTAATACACATGCACCTTTCAAGATCATTACCTCTCCATTGGGTGGTTATCTTTTCTCGTATGGATCTTTTGCGTTGGATGTGAATGGATTGTTCAATCCTGCCATGGCAAATATTGGAGCAAACGTAATTACATATTCTATCACAAGTGGACCATGTGTGGCTGTATCTCAGTCAACCATCAATGTTGAGAAATATATCCAAGCAAGTATTGTTAAGGTGCCTGGCCCATTCTGTAAGAATGACCCTCCTGTGAACCTATACAACTATGTTCAGTTCCTGCAAGGTGATTTCAAAGGACCTGGTGTAACCGGCGGCATCTTTGATCCGAGCAAGGCAAACATCGGAGATAATAATGTGATCACTTATAAAACACACTCTATGCCAACAGCAAGTTTGTGTCCTGATTCAGCAACTGTGCGTGTGAAGATCAACGATTACCCTCACATCACCATTAATTCAAGCCTAGAGAAAGGTTGTGAGCCTTTAGAAGTGTTGTGCAACACCCCTGAAGTAAACAGAGGTAATGGTGTATGGAATTTTGGTGATGGCAGTGGTGACATCAGCGGATTGAATGTAGTACATACCTTCTCAGTTCCTGGTTCATACAACGTTCATTTCACATATACGGATGAGGTTGGCTGTAAGGCTAAGGTTACATTGCCTAGCACCATAGAGGTATTTGCAAATCCACAGGCATTTTTCACATTCGATCCTAGCGATCAGATCACTCTTGCCAACCCTGCTGTGAATTTCACTAACAAGAGCATCACGCTAGGTCATAACAATTACCAGTGGCAGGTGGGCGACATGTATATGCTTACGGATGTAAACCCACGCGTAGTTTTCCCTGCGGCAGGCGATTATAACATCACATTGACCGCAGTGTCATTCGATGGATGTAAAGCAAGCTACAGTCAGATCATTCACGTGAAGAACGACTTTGGTGTTTACATTCCAAATGCCTTTACTCCAAACTGGGATGGATTGAATGATTACTTTACGCCGGTATTAACAACTTATGGAGTAGATCAAGAATTCTTTGAAATGGAGATCTTTGATCGTTGGGGCCATAGCTTATTCAAGACCAAAGAATACGGTATTGGATGGGATGGAAGCGTTCAGAACAAAGGTGAAGAAATGCTGAAAGAAGGTGTTTATATCTATAAGATCAGATACAAGGACATGGAAGGTAAGATCTATAACCGCACCGGACATGTGACCTTAATGAAGTAAGATCAATTTAATATTAGATAAAATCCCCGAAGAAATTCGGGGATTTTTTTTGCCTTAAGGTTTTAATAGAAGGGGTCTTTAAGGAACATTTGAATGACCACAAAAAATAAAATGCGCTGAATCGTAAATAAGCTCATGCATTAAATAACTGTCATTGATCAAAGGAAAGACCTTCTTAGTGCCATAGTGGCTCATCATGTCAAAGTATTATTATTGATTGTAACCAAAGTAAAAGCAAAAAACCCCTGAAGTATTCTTCAGGGGTTTTAATTTGAATTTATTCAGATCATTTATCTTCTTTCTTTCCTTTTTTGGTCTTTGGCTTGATAGTATTCACGACGATCTCGCCTTTTTCCTTATCATAGTCCACTTCGATCTCATCGCCTTCGGTCATGTTATTCTTGATCATTTCCTCAGCCATCGGATCTTCAAGGTATTTCTGGATGGCACGTTTCAACGGACGCGCACCATAATTCTCATCGTACCCTTTTTCTACAATAAAGTCTTTGGCAGCATCGGTGATCTTGATGGTAAAGCCAAGTTTGTTGATTCGGCCGAATAAGTTCGCCAATTCAATATCAATGATCTTGTGAATGTCTTCCTTAGAAAGAGAATTGATCATGTTCAGATCGTCATTACGTTTCAGGAATTCTGGAGCGAATGCTTTTTTCAATGCGTTTTCGTTCACACCTTTATACACATCATCTGTACTTTCTTTTTTGGCAGTGGTGCCAAAACCTACTCCGGTTCCAAATTCTTTCAGTTGACGCGCACCAATGTTAGAGGTCATGATAATGATGGTGTTCTTAAAGTCGATCTTACGACCCAAACTATCCGTCAATTGCCCATCATCCAATACCTGTAGCATCATGTTGAACACGTCCGGATGTGCCTTTTCGATCTCATCCAACAACACAACTGAATATGGTCTTCTGCGTACTTTCTCAGTCAATTGTCCACCTTCTTCATATCCAACATAGCCCGGAGGCGCACCAATTAAACGAGTTACGGCAAATTTCTCCATGTACTCACTCATGTCAATGCGTATCAAGGCATCATCGTTATCAAACAAATAGCGCGCAAGGATCTTAGCCAATTGTGTTTTACCAACACCAGTTGGACCGAGGAATATAAACGAACCAATTGGTTTATTCGGGTCTTTTAAACCTGCTCTGTTACGCTGAATGGCTTTTACCACTTTGGCAACGGCATTGTCCTGACCAATTACTTTGCCTTTCAGCATTTCACCCATCTTCACAAGCTTATCACTTTCATTCTGGTTCACACGCTGCACAGGTACGCCACACATCATACTCACCACTTCTGCCACATTCTCTTCTGTAACCGTTACGCGGTTAGCTTTGGTTTGTTCTTCCCAGATCTTTTTGGCAGCCTCTAATTCAGATTGCAATGTTTTTTCAGTATCACGTAAACGAGCAGCCTCTTCATATTTTTGACTGCGAACCACCTGATTCTTCAATTCCTTGATGTCTTCGATCTTCTTTTCAATGTCAAGGATGTTTTGAGGCACATGGATATTGGTGATATGCACACGGCTACCTGCCTCATCCAGAGCATCAATAGCCTTGTCAGGTAAATGACGATCGGTGATGTATCGTGCTGTTAAGCTAACACAAGCTTTCAATGCCTCCGGTGTATACGTTACATTGTGATGATCTTCGTATTTCGATTTGATATTGTTCAGGATCTGTAAAGATTCATCTTCCGTGGCAGGTTCAATGATCACCTTTTGGAAACGACGTTCTAAAGCACCGTCTTTTTCAATATACTGACGGTACTCATCTAATGTAGTTGCACCAATACATTGTATCTCACCGCGTGCTAACGCAGGTTTGAACATGTTGCTGGCATCCATGCTACCGCTTGCTCCACCGGCACCAATAATGGTATGGATCTCGTCAATGAAAATGATCACATCCGGACTTTTCTCCAACTCATTCATCACCGCCTTCATGCGCTCTTCAAACTGCCCACGGTATTTGGTACCGGCCACTAAACTTGCAAGATCAAGCGTAACAACACGTTTATTATATAATACACGGCTTACTTTTCTTTCAACAATGCGTAAGGCAAGTCCTTCTGCAATACTTGATTTACCAACACCCGGCTCACCTATTAGGATAGGGTTGTTCTTTTTACGACGAGACAGGATCTGAGATACACGCACGATCTCTTTTTCGCGGCCCACCACAGGATCAAGTTTGCCATCTTCTGCCATCTTGGTTAGATCGCGTCCGAAATTATCCAACACCGGTGTTTTGCTCTTGCTTTCGCCCGGTTTTTTCTGTGAGCTGCTGCTTGTTCCGCCAAATGCCGAATCATCATCGCCATCATCATCATTACCGGCGGTTGAATTCTCGATCTTGTTAGGATTCTCTGTAAAGGCCTCCAATTCTGCTCTTACAGCGTCATAGTCAACACCAAACTTCAATAAGCTTTTGGTAACAATATTGTCCTGATCCTTTAATACACATAACAACAAGTGCTCTGTGCCAATTTGCACAGATTTGAATGTCTTGGCCTCAAGATAGGTTAGTTTTAATGTTTTCTCAGCCTGTTTTACCAAAGGTATATTGGCAAGATTGTTTGATTTTCTGAGGCCTGGCGTTAGGCCTTGTTCAATTGTCTTTCTTAATTCCATGGCATCAACACCAAGGTTTTTAAGCAAACGCATGCCCACACCTTCACCATCTCTGATCATGCCGAGCATAAGGTGCTCAATGCCTATATAATCGTGCCCTAAACGCATAGCCTCTTCACGGCTATAAGTAATTACATCTTTTACTCTGGGCGAAAATTTTGCTTCCATAAAATAAAATGTTCTTTATTGGTTGTTAAATTACATATACTGTGCCACAATCAAAAATATTATTTTAAAAGTGGTTTTCCTTTTTAAACAATCGTAATTTTTAACAAAAATTTTGTTGATAAGTTTTGCCTCAAATTCCTGATTTTTCGGTACTTTCATAAGCCCTAGTATTTAAATACGTATACGTAAAAAAGATACAAAAGGTTGAGTAAAAGCAACTGACAAAAATTCATAGAAGTAGACAAAATTGACCAAATAAAACTAAAAAGAAGTATATGGCAGAAGGAGAGAAAATAATTCCTATTAACATTGAAGATGAAATGAAAACCGCCTACATCGATTATTCGATGTCGGTAATTGTATCGCGTGCACTACCAGATGTAAGAGACGGGTTAAAGCCTGTACATCGCAGGGTGTTGTATGGAATGCTTGATCTGGGTGTGTTGCATAATCGCCCATATAAGAAATCGGCCCGTATTGTAGGAGAGGTATTAGGTAAGTATCACCCACACGGTGATTCATCGGTATACGATACCATGGTGCGTATGGCCCAGGACTGGAGCTTACGTTACATGTTGGTTGACGGCCAGGGTAATTACGGAAGTATGGATGGTGATCCACCGGCAGCAATGCGTTACACCGAAGCACGCTTGCGTAAGATCACAGAAGAGATGTTGGCAGATATTGAGAAGGACACAGTTGATTTCCGTCCGAATTTCGATGATTCCCTGACAGAGCCAACGGTTATGCCTTCGCGTATCCCTAACCTGATCATTAACGGATCATCAGGTATTGCAGTAGGTATGGCTACCAATATGGCGCCACACAACTTAACAGAAACTATCAATGCAACCATTGCTTATATTGATGACCGAGAGATCGACATCGCCGGATTGATGAAGCACATCAAAGCCCCTGATTTTCCTACCGGAGGGATCATCTACGGATACGAAGGTGTAAAGGAAGCTTTTGAAACCGGTCGTGGTAGAGTGAACATGCGTGCCAAAGCAGTTATAGAGCAGGTTGGGGACAGAGAACGTATCGTAGTAACAGAGGTGCCTTATCAGATCAATAAGGCTGACATGATCAAACGTCAGTGGGAACTATGTAATGAGAAAAAAATTGAAGGAATCTCTGAGATCCGTGATGAAAGTAACCGTGAAGGTATTCGTGTGGTATACGAATTGCGTAGAGATGCCATCAGTAATGTTGTTCTGAATAATCTTTATAAGTTCACAGCGTTACAAACATCGTTCTCTATCAACAACGTTGTATTGGTTAATGGCCGTCCTGAGATCCTCAACATCAAACAGCAAATTCATTATTTCGTTGAGCACCGCCACGATGTAGTTGTTCGCCGAACTAAATTTGATCTGGCTCAAGCTGAAAAGCGTGCTCATATCCTAGAAGGTTTATTGATCGCCCAAAAGAACATTGATGAGGTAATAAAGATCATTAAGGAAAGTGAATCGCCTGATGCAGCTAAGGATGAGTTGATGTCTCGCTTTACATTATCAGAAATTCAGGCTCGAGCAATCCTAGATATGCGTTTAAGGACTTTAACCGGACTAGAGGTTAATAAATTGAATGCGGAATACGAGGAGTTAATGAAAACCATCAATTATCTGAAAGATGTGTTAGGCAATGAGTCATTGCGTTACAAGATCATTAAGGATGAATTATTGGAAATCAAGGAAAAATATGGTGATGAGCGCAGAAGTGAGATCGTTTACGCAGGTAATGATCTGAAAATTGAGGATATGATAGCCGATGAGGATGTAGTGATCACTATCTCTCACATGGGTTACATCAAACGTACCAATTTAGCTGAGTACCGTGCGCAAGGCAGAGGCGGTAAAGGAAGTAAAGGATCTTCAACACGCGATGAGGACTTTATTGAACATATGTTCATTGCATCAACGCACAACTATTTATTATTGTTCACTGAAAAAGGACAATGTTTCTGGTTGCGTGCCTATGAAGTTCCGGAAGGCAACAAGCAAAGCAAAGGAAGAGCTATTCAAAATTTATTGAGCATTGCTCCTGATGATAAAGTGAAAGCTTTCATCAATGTGAAGAACTTGTCTGATGAAGAATACATCAATAATAACTTTATTGTGTTGTGTACTAAGAATGGTATCATTAAGAAGACCACTTTGGAAGCTTATTCACGTCCACGTGCCAACGGTATCAATGCCGTAACCATCCGAGAAGGTGATCAATTGTTGGAGGCCGCTTTAACCAATGGCAAGAGTGAGATCATGATCGCCACATTGATGGGCAAGGTTTGCCGATTCAATGAAGAAAAGGTTAGGCCAATGGGCAGAAATGCCAGTGGCGTAATTGGTGTAGATCTTGATGATGAGGAAGGAACAAAGAACGAGGTGATCGGAATGATCTGTATCGATGATCCTGCAAATACCAATGTGCTTGTTGTGTCTGAAAAAGGATATGGTAAGAGAAGTGATGTTGAAGTCTACCGTATCGCAAGC